>NZ_JAWJTF010000338.1:0-2089 GCF_048836525.1 Nostoc sp. CALU 546 | reverse complement strand
ATCCCACAAAAATTGTCCCTTGATTCAGCAACACTGAATTAAGGAGGAATTGTGTATGAATGATTTAGCAAATCGCAGATTTCGAGGTCTACAATCAGGTGACGATTCAAACCGTCATTTGATCGCATTCTAAATTCTCAATTCTGCTTCTAAGCATTAACTACAGCTGTTTGACGATGCTGTGGAAGCTGAGGAAAGACATGAAGGTGTTGTGCAAGCTGAACTTGCAGTTGTTTGGCAACTAGCAGCTGCATATATAGCCATCGACAAGTCTTCATGTGACAATTCATCAGTCTGGGGGATGACGAGATAGAGAGTATGTGAGTTGCGTTCAGCTGGTATTTCTTCAAAAGACTTGCGAATTTCGATTTTCATATCCGATGGTATCTCTAAACCGTATTCCTCAAGTACAGATGTCGGTTCCGATACCAAACGGCTTTTGAACTCTTCGTCCACCATAGCCATTGCTGAAACTTGACTGATTACTTTCTGTGCATCTTTCGTAGCTTCTTTTTCTACAAACAAGGTTGCGGTTTCCATACTGTCTCTCTTTTGATGTTTTGGTTGTGTTGGGTTGAATCTTGTAACAAGGGATGCAAAGAAACGATTTCGTTAAGCGACTGGTTGAGGAACTAGTCCAAAGGCAAGATGCATCCCCAGTGCATCTTGCTCATGCCATACTTCAACGATTTCGTTATTTGCTATACGAGTGATTACAATCCCGGAAACTTCTGTTGTTTTTCCTGGTTGTGCATTAGGAACAACATCGCTGGAAATTGTGTAGCTATACCGTCCAACTACTTTATCTCCACTCGCAAATACATCATGAACTTTCACATCAATGGGGCCTGCTTGTCTAGCAGCATTAACCGCATCTGCGCTCCCTGATATACTGACATCCATACCGCTGCGACTGAGATTGTGTTCCAGTTCATCACAGAGTAATTCTTCTAAAGTCTTGTAGTCACCTTTGGTTAAGGCTTCTATATAACGAGACATAATCTTCATGTTTGCTTCTGGATTTGACATGATTTTTACTCCTTTTGAAAAATTACACGATTTGAACAATTTGCTTATACCAATTCCTGTAATATTGCGCTTTTTTTCACTTCAAAGCAATTTAGGAATTGCCCAAATAGTGTCTATTTTTGGGCAAGCTCTATAGGCGCATAATCATACAGGACTGGTATCAATTGCAATCCTTATTTTCTAATTTCAACTTATGGAATTTTCCTTTAGTAAAGGAATATTATCTGCACTAAATTATAGAAATTTGTGTGCAAATAAAAGTAAATATTGCATCTAATGACAATAAATATTCAGTTCCCTTACTAAATTAAAACCCATGCTCATCATCTTACCTGCAATGGGTGACACGAGATGAAATAAAAAAAATAAAAAAAAGTTAAACTTTTTCCAATTCGTTTACGAATAAAACAGCAAATTAAATTAGACCCTCCATAACAGTTAAAACTGAAAATAAAGCGTCATTTTATTGGAATTAGTGACAAAAATTAAATAAAAATAACTACCACCACATTAGATATTTTGGTGGAGTATTGCACCCTATTAATTAAGAATTACCCTTCGATTTACGCTCGCAAACTTGCGTTAGCGAGTTTGCCAGACCCTCGTTTTTACAACGTCTCTGACAAAAGAAGACTTGCGCTTCACTGCATTATCGACGCAAAGTACCACAACGGCAAGTTGCTTACGAATTGCGAATTAGTAATTATTTGTTCAACCGTGAGCAACCAAAGCATTCTGTTGCTGAATCTCAAGTATTTGAAAGTTGTTTTTATAGCTGGAATTACGTCCAAAAACCATAGTATGAAACCATTTAATCCATCGTTCTTCTTCATTGCCATTTCCCCAATTAAAAGGTAATGTTAAACCTTCGTCTGTCCAAGATACATCGCTGACTTTAATCACCGTATTGGGAATACATTGCGGTTGTGCTAATGGAGTATATGAAACAAGACGACGTGCTGTCGTGAAGTAAGTTATCCAATCAAAGTTGGTGGTGAATATTTTTCCTTTGCTCTTATCATAACTTGGTAATACAATCAATTGTTTTTGGTATTCAACA
>NZ_JAWJTF010000333.1:0-2146 GCF_048836525.1 Nostoc sp. CALU 546 | reverse complement strand
GCTGAACTCTCGGTCAGATGCAAGTGCAAGCCTTGCCATTCAGACTCAGAATTGACTCCTTACCTGCCCACACCGAACAAGCTCGGTTCTTGTAGAGTGAAGCTGGGAACAGGGTGCAATCAGACAGCCGTTGCGGGCTGACACTGGCGCTAACAGGGAGTTCCTACGGTGAAACCGGGTCTAGAAAAGCAACCTATGCAAGAGCAGGGCGTAACATAAAAACCTTGACTCCACTGGAGAATTAATTCCCGCCGCATCTCCATCTTATAGCGGCAAGAGTCTTGGGAATCCAGTGGTTGAATTGACCACACCTAACGGAACAATCAATCTCTCCGAGGGAACGAATAAAAACGAGTTGTGGGTCTAGGGGCGGTCGAACCCCCAAGTAGACCAGACGAGCGGATTAATTCCCACAATTCGGGTAGGACAGACCGTAATTGGTCTGAGGTGTTCAGAATACACAAACTCTAGAAGAGAAAATGATTAGACACAGTTACAAAACTAGTGAATCTTGGAGAGCTTTACCGTGGAAGAAATTCCGCCGAAATCTTTTCCGCCTTCAAAAGCGCGTGTATAAAGCTGTTCAAGTTGGAGACAAGCGGAAAGCTAGGTCACTCCAAAAGCTTATTCTTAAATCTACCTCGGCTCGATTTCTTGCAATTAGACTTGTATCTCAGCTAAACGCTGGTAAAAAGACGGCTGGTATTGATGGTAAGAAATCCCTCTCATTTGAACAACGCTTCAACCTTGAAGAACTACTGAAAATGAATAGTGGAAATTGGAAGCATCAAGGATTACGGGAAATCCCCATTCCCAAGAAGGACGGGACTACCAGAATGCTCAAGATACCGACCATCGCGGATAGAGCTTGGCAATGCCTAGCAAAATATGCACTGGAACCAGCACACGAAGCCACCTTCCACGCTAGGAGCTACGGGTTCAGAACCGGGCGCTCTGCCCACGATGCACAAAAATACATCTTCAATAACCTCCGTTCTGCTTGCAGTGGAATAGAAAAACGAGTTATAGAACTCGATATCGAAAAGTGCTTCGACAGGATTAACCACTCAGCAATAATGGATGAACTCATTGCCCCCAAAGGCTTAAAACTCGGTATTTTCCGATGCCTCAAGGCAGGGGTAAATCCAGAATTCCCTGAACAAGGAACCCCACAGGGGGGAGTGGTCAGCCCATTACTAGCTAACATCGCACTCAACGGGATTGAGAGTATACACAGATACCACTATAACTACAAACGAGGAAACAGAATCACTGATAAAACCTCAAAAGAGGATATCACCGAGCCATCAGTCCGATACGCGGATGACATGGTTATTATACTCCGACCCGAAGATGATGCGATAGAGATACTTGAAAGAATCAGCGAGTTCCTCCGCAAACGCGGAATGAATGTAAGCCAAAAGAAAACCAAAGTTACCGCCGCGACAGATGGGTTTGATTTCCTCGGCTGGCACTTCAAAGTCCAGAAAAACGGAAAGTTTAGATGTATCCCTTCAATGGACAACTTCAAAGCTTTTCGCAAGAAAGTAAAGCACATCGTCAACAACTCGAATTATGGTGTTACCACAAAGGCTGAGAAATTAGCCCCGGTAGTTAGAGGGTGGAGAAATTACCATAAGTTCTGCAAGATGGACGGGTCTAAAAACTCGCTATACCACATCGAAACAAGAGCTTACACGGTATTTAACAAGGAAACCAAGCAAAACCGCTACTCTAGCAAGAAATTACTAGACAAAGCATTCCCAAAGGTTCCCTACTCCGAAAACAAACACACTTCTGTCAAGGGAACTAAATCACCTTACGACGGAGATACAGCCTACTGGAGTGAACGTAACAGTCAACTCTATGATAGCGGAACCTCTAAAGCTCTTAAGAAGCAAAACCATAGATGTGCCTCTTGCGGCTTAAAGTTCATCGATGAGGAACGGGTTCACCTGCATCACATCGATGGAAATCACGCCAACTGGAAGAAAAATAATCTGGAAGCAATTCACGAGAGTTGCCACGATTATAAGCACATGAGCAAAAGCGCAAGCTAAGAACATCGGGAGCCGTGTACACGGAAACGGGTACGCACGGATCTAACTGAGAGGTGCGGGGAATAATATCCCCCATCGACTCAACC
>NZ_JAWJTF010000335.1:0-2122 GCF_048836525.1 Nostoc sp. CALU 546 | reverse complement strand
CTGCCCACACCGAACAAGCTCGGTTCTTGTGGAGTGAAGCTGGGAACAGGGCGCAAACAGACGACCGTTGCGGGTTGACACTGGCGCTAACAGGGAGTTCCCATGATGAAACAGAGCCTAGAAAAGCGACTTAATTATAGGCAGGGCGCAACGCAAAAACCCTGACCACACTGGAGTTCATTCCCGCCGAACATTGTCCTCAGTATCGGCAAAGAGTCCAGGGAATCCAGTAGTCGAAATGGCTACATCTAACGGAACAATCAATCTCTCCGAGGGAACGAATAAAAACGAGTTGTGGGTCTAGGGGGCGGTCGAACCCCCAAGTAGACCAGACGAGCGGATTAATCCCCACAATTCGGGTAGGACAGACCGTAATTGGTCTGAGGTGTTCAGAATACACAAACTAGAGAAGAGTATGATTAGGCACAGTTACAAAACTAGTGAATCATGGGTAGCGTTACCCTGGAAGAAATTCCGCCGTAACCTATTCCGCCTCCAAAAGCGAGTGTACAAAGCGGTTCTTGTTGGAGACAAGCGGAAAGCTAGGTCACTCCAAAAGCTCATTCTAAAATCCACCTCGGCTCGATTTCTTGCAATAAGACAAGTATCTCAGCTAAACGCTGGCAAAAAAACGGCGGGTATTGATGGTAAGAAATCCCTCTCATTTGAAGAACGCTTCAACCTTGAAGAACTACTGAAAATGAATAGTGGAAATTGGAAGCATCAAGGACTACGGGAAATCCCCATCCCCAAAAAGGACGGGACAACCAGAATACTTAAGATACCAACCATCGCGGATAGAGCTTGGCAATGCCTAGCAAAATATGCACTCGAACCAGCACACGAAGCCACTTTCCACGCTAGAAGTTACGGGTTTAGAACTGGGCGCTCTGCCCATGATGCACAAAAGTACATATACAACAACCTAAACTCCGGGGCTAATGGAATAGAAAAACGAGTGATTGAACTCGATATTGAAAAGTGCTTCGACAGGATTAACCACTCAGCAATAATGGACGAACTCATATCCCCCAAAGGCTTAAAACTCGGAATATACCGATGCCTCAAGGCAGGGGTAAATCCAGAATTCCCTGAACAAGGAACCCCACAAGGGGGAGTGGTCAGCCCATTACTAGCAAATATTGCACTCAACGGAATTGAGAGTATACACAGATACCACACTCAATATAGAGAGGGTAAATGGATTACACCTAAAACATCGGCAGAAAAAATTGCCGAGCCATCAATCCGATACGCGGATGACATGGTTATTATACTCCGACCCGAAGATGATGCAACAGAGATACTTGAAAGAATCAGCGAGTTCCTCCGCAAACGCGGAATGAATGTAAGCCAAAAGAAAACGAAAGTTACCGCCACGACAGATGGGTTTAATTTCCTCGGCTGGCACTTCAAAGTCCAGAAAAACGGAAAGTTTAAAAGTACTCCCTCAGTGGACAACTTTAAAGCGTTCCGTAAGAAAATAAAACACATCGTCAACAACTCGAATTATGGTGCTACTACAAAGGCTGAGAAATTAGCCCCGGTAGTTAGAGGTTGGAGAAATTACCATAAGTTCTGCAAGATGGACGGGTCAAGAAACTCATTATACCACATCGAAACAAGAACCTACACGGTATTTAACAAGGAAACCAAGCAAAACCGCTACTCTAGCAAGAAATTACTAGACAAGGCATTCCCAGCAGTTTCTTACTCCGAAAACAAACACATCTCTGTCAAGGGAACTAAATCACCTTATGACGGAGATACAGCCTACTGGAGCGGACGTAAAAGTAAGCTCTACGACGGCGAAACCTCTATTGCTCTTAAGAAGCAAAACCATAGATGTGCCTCCTGCGGACTAAAATTCATCGATGAGGAACGGGTTCACCTGCATCACATCGATGGAAATCATGCCAACTGGAAGAAAAGTAATCTTGAAGCAATTCATGAGAGTTGCCACGATTACAAGCACATGAGCAAAAGCGCAAGCTAAGAACATCGGAAGCTGGGTGCGGTGAAAGTCGCACGCCCAGATTTAACTGAGAGGTGCGGGGAATAATATCCCCCATCGACTCAACCTAAACGGACGAGCGAAGTTGACAAACTGGCATTTACCTGT
>NZ_JAWJTF010000428.1:0-1212 GCF_048836525.1 Nostoc sp. CALU 546 | reverse complement strand
TCTCTCTAAAGTCCTCTTCACGAGGACTTTAACTATGAGACAGGGATTTACAATCCCTGGCGGACGTGCTGGCGGACGTGCGGTTTCGCGTTAATTTGACACCAGTGGCAAGATGCCCACCCCACAATATTAGATAATTTATTTCTTGGAGTTCCCTAAGAGGTCAAGATGGTACAAACACCCGCTAGTTCAGAAACCGAAACCCTATTGATTGAGTTGCCTAAGTCGATTGGGTTGTATGTTACTCAAGAACAGTTTGCTGCTTTAGCCGCAGCCAACCGACACTTGAGACTGGAAAGAACCGCACAAGGAGAATTAATAGTGAACCCACCAACAGGCTGGGAAACTGGAGAGCGAAATTGCAGTATTTCTGGCGAATTGTATTTGTGGTGGCGTAATGCAGGTGAAGATGGTAAGGTCTTTGACTCTTCTACAGGCTTCATTTTACCCAATGGTGCGACTCGCTCCCCCGATGCCTCTTGGGTGAGTGGAGAACGATGGCAAGCGCTTACTTCGGCACAAAAAGGAACGTTTGCTAATATCTGCCCCGATTTTGTGGTTGAGTTACGCTCTAGTTCAGATACCCTCAAGTCCCTGCAAGATAAATTGAGGGAGTATATCGACAATGGCGCTAAACTTGGTTGGTTAATCGATCCGCAGCAGCGACGGGTGGAAATTTATCAACTGGCTAAGGATGTGGAAGTGTTGGAGAATCCTGGTGAGTTGTCGGGTGAAGCGGTTTTGCCGGGTTTTGTCTTGAATTTGCGACGGGTGTGGGATTGAAAGCATCTTGCTCGCTACGGGTTATATCATGTCCGGTAAATTACTTGTGATATGTCATTGCGAGTGCAACGTAGTGGAACGTTCGCAATCACAAGCGTTCAACTGGTACATGATATTAATTAATGCGTAGCTTGCTTCTCGCTGGAGGCGAGTATTACGAATTACGAATTACGAATTACGAATTACTTGATATCATCGCAGAGACGCTTGTCACTCTCACCCAAATTCGGGTTATTCTGCAAATAATCGTGCAGCCAATTGCAACCCCGCACCAACAGTTGGTCTAAATTCTCCACAGGCCACAACCGCGCTGTGTTGTCAACTGATGCCGTGGCAATGGTTTTACCGTCCGGGCTGAAACTCACACTTAATACACCGTACTGATGTCCTTTGAATTCTTTGAGCAAGTGCCCTTGCAGGTTCCACAAC
>NZ_JAWJTF010000120.1:0-28981 GCF_048836525.1 Nostoc sp. CALU 546 | reverse complement strand
ATCGGATGCCGACATAAATCGTTGGTTCCGTAGGATAAATACTACTTACGCTGCACTATTCATCATCATTTGGGTAACAATCTTTTGCACAATTTGCACCCCTGTCACAGCTTGCCAGCCAAACAATCCCAGCAGAGTGAGGTTCAGCGAAATGTGGATGCTGCGAACCCAGTCATGCTTCTGCATAAAGGGAACCAACGCAGCAGAAGTGGAAATCAACCCCACCATCCCTAAGCCAGCAAACAGATGAGGGCCAATCACAATCTTGCCACTGTTGAGGTAGGTGACAGTAATTCCCCGATCGCACCCATTACCATCAGCGCCAGGAGGATAGAGCCAATTTGGTGATGCCGGATGGTGAACCGACCTTTGACCAATTCTTTCTTGATATCTCCGTCTGCCAGCCTCGTCCGTCGAACTTGCACACCCAAGTACATGGCATAGAGCGCAACGACCAGCAAGATCCACATAGTAACAGGGTGAAAAAAGCTGAGATAAGGCTTGAGAGCCGCTAAACTTTCCGAACTCATAATAGGTATTTCCAAATTAGCTATAGAGAATTAATCACAAAAAAAGTATGGCATCCTGTTGTTTGAAATCATGTTTGAATACTGGATAAACTGTATGAATTGTACTAGAAACATATAAATGCTGATATTAAAAACTCCCAGCTATTTAGGGGTTATAATTAAAGAGAAGATAAGAAAAAAATTGCAATCCCTTGAGAGTTGCTTCTCGCATAATTGCACCAAGGGTTTTCTAAGGGTTTCGCAGCCCATTCAAGATTTTCCCAAGGGTTTTGTAGCCCATTCAATATTGGAGATGACAGTTCTGAAAACGAATGTTGGTTCGTTAGATCGCCTGATCCGTCTGTTGTTGGCTTCGGCGTTGTTTTATCTAGGACTTTTCCCTTACAGCAGTACAGGATTGGGTATTGGTCTTATCGTTGCAGGTAGCGTATTGCTGGTGACAGCTTTAGTAGGATTTTGCGGTCTTTATAGCCTCCTGGGAATTCATACCAGCCATACCAACGAGCAACTTTAACTTTAAAGGGATTCACTCATCAACTTTATAAGGAGATCCATAATGGATACTAGTATTCCAATCGAAAGTCCATCCCTATCAAGACGGCAACTACTCAACTTTATTACCGGAGCAACTGTTGCTGCTACAGCTGGTGCTGCGCTCTATCCTGCTGGCAAATTCTTTATTGCTCCAGGCGAAAAAACGGGAGCAGGGGGTGCTATTCTTGCTAAAGATATTCTAGGGAAACAAATCCCCGCCTCGCAAATTCTGGCTGAACCGCCCCAAAGCCGCGCCCTGGTTGCAGGTTTGGCAGGAGAACCCACTTATCTGATTGTCAAAGAAGATCGCACCCTGGATCATATTGGGCTTGTCGATAACTGCACTCACCTCGGTTGTACCTTCCCCTGGAACGCCCTAGATCAGCAGTTTCAATGTCCCTGTCATGGTTCCCGTTATGCCCCAGATGGGGCGGTGGTGCGTGGCCCGGCTCCTCTACCGCTCAAGATTGTCCAGGTTGCAGTGATCGATAACAGCATTTTAATCTCGCCGTGGACGGAAACTGATCCTCGCACTGGAAAGAAACCCTGGTGGGTCTAAGGATGAAGTGATATGGAACCGATTCGTATTTTTTACTTTTCCGATGTTCTCTGCGTTTGGGCTTATATTGCTCAGATTCGTTTGGATGAGTTGAAAACAACCTTTGAAGACAAAATTGCGATCGCACAGCACTTTGTCCCCGTCTTTGGTGTTGCTCGTGAAAAACTGGAAAACCGATGGCGCGATCGCGGTGGTTTGCAAGGATACAGCAATCATGTCCAAGAGGTTGTGAAAAAGTTCGATCACATCACCGTTCATCCTGATATTTGGACTCACGTTACACCATTTTCATCGACATCTTGTCATTTGTTTCTCCATGCAATTCAACTACTAGAAACAAAGGATTTAGTAGAGCGAAATCAACAGGTATTTGAAAAAGCAACCTGGGCATTTCGGGAGGCGTTTTTTACTCAACTGGCAAACGTTTCTGACCGCAAGGTGCAATTTCAAATTGCGGAGGAGTTAAGACTGCCGATCGCAGCTATCCAAGCTCAGATCGATAGTGGTGAGGCTTATGCCAAGCTATCCCAGGATTTTGAATTAGTCAAAGAGCATACAGTTACAGTCAGCCCCACCCTGATTTTTAATGAAGGACGGCAGAGACTCAATGGCAATGTGGGCTATCGGGTTATCGAAGCCAATATTCGGGAGTTACTGCACAATCCTTCGGGAGAACAATCTTGGTGTTAGGGATATTGCGTTACAGCAGATTGCGCTCTAATCGAGTACACGTAGAGACGTAGTACTGCTACGCCTCTACAAGGTTTTGGGTTTTATATATGTACTTCATTTACCTGAAATCTGCTGTAATTGAAAGCTGCGATCGCAATCAAAATGCACCCATGAAAAAACCACTTTTATTTGATAAACGCTTATAGCGTTCAAAACAATGAGATCGAAGCTATACGGCTTGGTTGTGTGTTTAACAGCTTTGAGCCTGTTCACAGGCTGCTCTCTAAATTTGGGTGGGCTTAGAGGCTCTGGAATAGTTAAGACCGAATCTAGAGAAGTAGGTCGATTCTCATCCATTTCTAGTAAATCCGTAGGTAAAATCACGATACAGCAGACGGGAAAAGAATCCCTAACGATCACCGCAGATGACAACATTCTGCCGTTGCTAGAAAGTCGTGTAGCTGACAATGTTCTGTATCTCACCATCATGAAAGATACCAATATGAATCCCACCAAGCCCATTCAGTTCGTTGTGGAGGTGAAGAGCCTAGAGAGCTTGAATATAGATGGTGTTGGTAGTGTTGAGGTAAAGGATATCCAAGGTAAACAGTTGTCGATTTCCCTTGATGGGGTGGGTAGCATGACAATCGCCGGAAGTGTTGATGTGCTGGAACTCAATCTTTCCGGGGTGGGAAGTTTCCAAGGTGAGAATTTCAAGACTAAGCAGGCTACGGTTCGCAATAGCGGCGTGGGGAGTGCTGTGGTTAATGTCACTCAGCAGTTAGATGCAACTGTATCCGGCGTGGGTTCAATAGAGTATATTGGCTCTCCTCAAGTTCGGGAATCTGGGCGGGGCGTGGGGTCAGTTAAGAAACGGTAGCGATAAGCCAGAGGCTTTACGCTGCGCGTATCGCTTGGATTCAGTAGAGAGAGAACTGAATTAGAGAATACAAAAAGGAGTTATGTCATGAATGCTATCAAGATTGAAATTTTGGGTACAGGCTGCAAAAAGTGCCAACAGCTAGAAGCAAATGCTAAAGAAGCTGTAACTAATCTCAATTTAACTGCTGAAGTTTCACATATTACCGACCCAATCGAAATTGCTAAACGAGGTGTGATGTCTACTCCCGCCATGATAATCAATGGCAAAGTTGTCAGCAAAGGTCAAGTAATCAGTCCCGAACAAATTCAGCCCTTATTGCAGCGTTAAACAGGCAAAGTTATGTTCGAGCTTTTTTATCCGTTTGATTGGTTGGCAACTCAGATTGTCACCCAATTGGGCTTGTCGATTTCATCGCATTTAGGATCGAGTCTGCACTTCTTTCTTTACGATGTGCCAAAAGTCTTAACATTAAAGATGATTAAGAAAAATGATTAAGCCTAAAAATTTGTATCGCGGACACTCAATGGAAAAAGTTGGTCACGGTAAAAGAGCGGTATTTAAAACAACTATCAACGAAAAAGAATGGTCTGCCGTGACTGAATTAAACGTAAAAACAGCAATTGATGCTTGGATTGATGAAGGAATAGAGCCGTAGTTTAGATATGAATAGCTATTTTATTCGCTCACACAATTCTTACAAGAGAAAGTCACAATAGAAACTGATGGCAATCAAAGTAAGCTTCAAACCATTTTGGCTGAAAGTGAAAGTAATAAAATTTAATCTACTCAAGCCAAAACGTATTTTTTGGGTCAGTGTCTTTTCCTGCGTGTTCTTGCTTTTTCCTATTTCTGGCTTGGCTGTAACCGTACAAGAAGTTCCAAATCCCCGCAAAGAGTATGGTGGTTGGGTAACTGATATGGCAGGAATTCTCAACGACGAGACAGAAGCCCAAATCAATCAGATGGTTTCTGAATTGGAGGCAAAAAAAGGAATGGAAATGGCAGTAGTAACCGTGCCAGAAACAAGTTCTGCTGCATCACCGAAAACATTTGCCAGCGAATTGTTTAATTTTTGGGGAATCGGTAAGAAAAGACAAGGTAATGGTGTACTAGTTTTGATCTCTGTAGGTGATCGGCGTGTAGAAATTGAAACGGGTTATGGTGTAGAAGCGATTTTACCTGATGCCAAAGTAGGAAATATTATCGATACTCAAATCATTCCCCACTTCAAAAAAGGAGATTTTGCAGGCGGTACACTGGCAGGAACCAAAGCATTAATAGTAGTTCTCAAGTCGGATCAACCATCATCTGGAAGTCAGGTAACACCACCAGACACTCAAACAACCCCAAATAACACAGGTGGCGGGATTGTATGGGGAGTTTTAGCTGGAGGTGGAATAATAACACTGGCAGCAGGAAGTGCTGTTTACCTAACTCGTCCTCGTAAAATCTTCATTGCACCAGAAGGGCGCACTCGTAAGAGTGAAGGCAACTACACTTTTTTGTGTGCTAATTGTCAAAAGCCAATGAAACAAGTAGACGATTCTACAGTCCAATCCTATCTGAACAAACCAGAAATAACAGCACAAAAACTAGGTAGTATTAAGTTTCAGGGTTGGAGATGTCTTAGTTGCACTCACAAAACAACTGGTAATGGGTTCCATATTGTTGCCCAACAGTCCCATTCCTCCAGATTTCGCCAGTGCCCTCAATGTAATGAATTGACTCTCACTCATGACGAGAAAACTGTTCAATCACCTACACGAGCTAGTAATGGAAAACGACTAATTACTGATGAGTGCCACAATTGTTCTTACCATAATCAGCGAGAGGAAATAATTCCTCGTTTGCCTCCACCACCACCTCCCAGCAGTTCTTGGGGTAGCGGTGGCGGCGGTGCTGGTGGTAGCTTCGGTGGCGGCAGTAGCAGTGGTGGTAGCGGTGGTAGCTTCGGTGGTGGCAGTAGCGGTGGCGGCGGTGCTGGTGGTAGTTGGTAAATAATTTTATGAGCAGTCAAGATAAAAGAATTCCCGAAGATTTTGCCCCAGAAGTGCTGGAGCTAGCCTCGCGCTATTATGCCAATCACACTCAAAGTTATTCAGCTTCGGAGTTGGTAGTCGCAGGTAAAGAAGTTGATATTCCTGCTGAATTTATTCAGCAAGCCATTCTGGATGTACAAGCAAGGCATAAGCAACAACAACAGCAACAACAGCAATTAGCCTATCGGTATCAAAGACTACTAATGGTTGTCACTGGCGTAATAGCTGCACTGAGTGTCTGGAGTGCCTGGACTTACAACTCCATCCAAAATAGTAACTCCAGAGTAAAAGCAGCTTGGGCACAAGTCGAAAATCAACTCCAACGACGTGCTGATTTGATCCCTAACCTTGTGAATGTCACCCAAGCTTATGCCAAACAGGAAAAAGAGTTAGTTTCTTTATTAATCCGATCACGCCAAGCTTATTTGCAAGCAACGACTCCCGATCAAAAGGGTGCTGCAACAGTGCAAGTTAATCAAGCAATTGACCGTTTCCGTGATTATGCCAGCGTCAATCCCCAATTACAATCAAGCCAACTATTTACCAATCTTCAATACGAACTTACGGGTACTGAAAATCGTTTAGCTGTAGAGAGAATGCGTTATAATCAAGCAGTGCAAGCTTATAATCAAAAAATTCAAAGTTTTCCTAACTTCTTAGTTTCTAATACTCTTGGGTTTGAGAAGAAAGAATTTTTCCAAGCTACAAATACTGGTATTCCCAAAATTGAAATTTTTGGGGAATGAAAAGTAATAATAACCTAGCGTGGCAAAACTTACTAGAGAAGAGAGGAAATCCTGTAATCTTGACCTTGTAGCGAAATAATGGTGCAAAAACTTGGCATGAAATTGTTTAAAACCAGAGGCAACATCGTTTGAAGTACTCGATTGTGTTCAAAAAAAATGCCCCTCGTGCGGTCAAGCAATGCCTCTAGAAGGGGAAGACAACCTAGAACCAGTGGCGTTAACCTGGGGACAAAGAAAGATTTAAGCAAGGAAGATTCCAATCCAGCGAAATTGTGCGATCGGTTTGGCTTTATGTGGTGATCGGAATTGCGATCGGTGCAGGGATTCATGGTTATGTGCCGACAGATTTTATTACCCAATATGCAGGTGCGAATAATCCTTTTGCAGTGCCGATCGCAGTAATTTTAGGTGTTCCACTCTATGCGAATATTGCGGGTGTAATGCCAATTACTGAAGCTTTAGTAAATAAAGGAATGCCTATGGGTACAGTTTTAGCTTTCACAATGGCGGTAACAGCATTATCTCTTCCTGAAATGGTGATTCTCAAAAAAGTGCTACGACTCCAATTATTAGCCGTATTTGTCGGGTTAATGACCGTTGGCATTATCAGCATCGGCTACATATTCAACGCCATAATTAATTGACTTCCTCTCTTACAATTGCAAAATATATGATATTTAAGAAATCAATTCAGACCATATTGCTGGGATTTGCTATGTGTTTTTGCCTCTTGATTGGTGTTGGGCAAAACCCGATCCTAGCAGCAACTCTCACGGAGGCTGAATCGATATCTCAAGAAAGGATGCAAACTCTGCCTGAATCCCGCAATCTAGAATCGGGAGTCGATCGCTTTCTCACGTCGATTCCAGTAGGCTATTACACGATCGCCAGTGTCGAAGAATTGAAAAGCCTGTTAAAGAAGTCTCAACCCATGTTAGTAGATGTGCGAGAAGTCTCTGAGTATCGGTCTGGACATATACCTAACGCAATTAACATTCCCCTAAGAACCCTGTCGCACAATCTGAATCAAATTCCACGCACTCGCCCCGTGGTGTTGTACTGTTCTTCCGGTTATCGCTCGGCAATGGGAGTAATGACACTGCACCTATTAGGCTATGAGAATGTGCAAGGTTTCCCACCTAGCTTTGTCGGTTGGAAAAACGCAAAAGAGGCGATCGCGTCCAGGTAATGCACAAAAATAATTACTCCGTTCCCGAATTTTAACTTGGTGAGGACTTTTGTCATGAAATCTATCTGCTTCAACGGTTTTAAAATTCGCCGCCTGCTGGCTGCTTTAATCTGCGTTTCACTGCTTGTCTGGAGTCCATTACCCGCTTTTGCTGCTGTAGCGCAAATTGAAGAATCTCCAGGGCAAATGCTCTACCAATCTCGGCAAAACCTGCGAGATCAGACTGGAAAATCCTGGCAGGCGATCGCCTTCAAGCGCATCCATCCCGATGGTAGTGCTATTATCTCCCTGCGACTAGTGGGCTTTCCTGGTGCGATGGAATTAGATCACACTCAACCTCTCACGCTGACAACATCTTTGGGACAAACTCTGATCGCCAAGGATGTTTCTAGCGAAATTTCTCAGGACACACCACCCCTAGCAAATGTTGGAGAATATGACATTCAGGCTATCCTACCGCAGTTGCGGTCAGAAATTCCTCTTGAGTTAACTTTGCCGATGGTAACTGGTTCAGGGATCAAGTTACAAATCCCATCCACAGCGATCCAAGAGTGGCAAACAATTTCTGTTCGTTGACAACTGTTACAAATGCTTCGTGTGTAACAGTTAGTCAAAACCAAAGTCTACTCGCTGTTGCCTCAATGTTCCAAGCTTTAACCCAAAGCCGCAATCGCTCTCTCAACAATCACCCCATCCTGCATCTGAATTACCCGCTTTGTCTGAGCTGCTACGGTTGCATCATGGGTGACAATCGCGATCGTAGTTCCTTGTTGATTTAATTCCGTCAGCAAATTCATAATTTCGTGAGAAGTTTTAGAATCTAAAGCCCCCGTTGGTTCATCCGCCAACACTAAGGCAGGATGATTCACCAGTGCGCGAGCAATCGCCACTCGCTGTTGCTGTCCTCCTGAAAGTTGGCTAGGGCGGTTTGTTAAGCGATCGCCCAACCCAATCTTTTCTAGGGCTACAGTCGCGGATTGTATTCGTTCTGATCGGGATACATCTGCATAAATCATCGGTAGCATGACATTTTCTAGTGCCGTCAACCGAGGCAACAAATTGAATTGTTGAAACACGAAACCAATATATTGATTGCGGATATCTGCAAGTTCATCGTCATCCAGAGTCGTCAAATCTCTACCGTCTAAGATATATTGTCCACTCGTAGGATGATCCAGACATCCGATGATGTTCATCAGTGTTGATTTCCCTGAACCCGAAGCCCCCATAATCGCCACATATTCCCCATCTTCAATCGATAAATCAATTTCCTTCAGAACGGGGACATCCAATTCTCCCAAGTGATAGGTTTTCGTGATGCCCTCCATTAAAATCATGTTTGCCATAGTGATTACTCATTGTGTAGTGCTGAAATCGGATCTAATTTGGCAGCATTACGCGCTGGGATGCCACCTGCTAGAATGCCAACGATGAAAGAAAGGCTAAACCCTGCCCCAATTGACCACAAAGGCACAATAAACGGAAATTTGAACGCAGTTGCAGCAGCAAAGGCGAACCCAATGCCCAATCCCACGCCAATCACACCGCCAACTGTGGAGATGACGATCGCTTCAGTCAAAAACTGCCTTAAAATATCTGTGCCGGTTGCACCTACAGCTTTGCGAATGCCGATTTCTCGCGTTCGTTCCATCACCGAAACTAACATGATGTTGGCAATTCCAATGCCGCCGACAATCAGAGAAATACCTGCGATCGCACCCACCATCAAGGTAAATGAACCCATCACGCTGCTGAAAGTGCTGATAATATCAACTAGATTGGTAATCCGAAAATCATCGACGGCTGACGGATGAATGCCATGCCGTAGACGCAGAATATTTGTCACCTGAAATTGAGCCGAGTTCAGTTGATCGCCATCAAGCGCTTCTAACCAGAATCCATTAATTGCGACACCCGTTAAGGCGTTATTACCCACAATTTGGGCAGACATATTGGTTAAGGGGATATAAATCACATCGTCAAGATCCTGTCCACCCGCCGTTCCCTTGGATTCTGCTACCCCTACCACGGTGTAGCGCTTGCCCCGAATCCGTAAATCAGCCCCAATCACGGATTCATTTGTGTTAAATAATTCATCGCGCACAGTGGAACCAAGAAATGCCACAGGGCGGCCAGCATCCAAATCTCCTTGACTAAAAAAGAGTCCCGTTTGGGGATGAATGTTTTTGATAGTTGGGTAGTTCAAATCCGTTCCTACAAGGGTGGTGGCAATATTAGTATTGCCTCTGACGATCTGAATTGAATTGCGTTGTAAGAATGCCGAAACCGATTTAGCGGCTGGAACTTGTTTAGCGATCGCCTTAGCATCTTCCCACGTCAGTGTACTGGCTGAACCTGCTCCTAGACTGATGCCGCCTGTTCTGGCTGCCCCCGCCGTGACTACCATCACGTTTGTTCCCAAGGCTTGGATTTGTAACTCCGTTGACTTCTGCACACCCTGTCCAACGGCGGTAATCGTAATTACCGAGGAGATGCCAATAATCACCCCCAACATGGTCAAACCTGTCCGTAGTTTGTTGCCCAAAAGCGTTTCGACTGACATGATCAGGACTTCACCGAAAGAGATTTTGCCCTTTCGTGGACGGCGTGGACGATTCGTTGTTTGTAAATTAGAACGTTTTTTCATTATGAGAAAAAGACTTATCTGCCATTAGGTGTAGAAACCTTACGAGTTCCAGGTGGAAAGCTGAGTAAGACGTGTTCGTTTCCAGTTAAGCCAGACTTTACCTCGGTTTTGTCATTCACCGTTGTCCCAACTACAATCGGCACGAAGACTGAATCGCCTTTGTCCTTGGCCACAAATACGCCCTGAGAATTATTTTGTTGAACGATCGCCCCAGTCGGCACCACCAGCACATTTTTTAACTCTCCGGCTTTAAAGTCCACAGTTACATTCATCCCCGATCGCAGCAGATGTTGAGGATCTGGGACTGATGTCTTCACTTGAAAGCTAGTCACGTTTTGCACAACATCTGACTGCGTGGCAATTTGCGTTACCTGTCCAGTAAAAGTTTTCCCAGGATAAGCATCTGCCTGAATCGTCGCAACTAGACCGATGCGAATTTGGGCAATGTTCGCTTCTGCAACCTGGGCAACAATCTGATTCGTGGATGCAAGAGCCAAGATGGAAGACGATGAAGCAGAAGAAACCGAACTACCTGCGGTGGTAGGCGTGACAAATGAGCCAGGATCGGCAAATTTCCGGGCGACAATCCCACTAAAGGGGGCGCGGATTACCATATCATTGATATTTGTCTGGATAATTTGCACTGCTCCTTCAGCCGCCGCGACTTGGGCGCGGGCTTGCTGAATGTCTTCCGGTCGTGATCCTGCTTGAGAGAGTGATAGAGCCTCCTGTTTCTGTTTGAGGAGTGCCTCGGCTTGAGTAATCTCTTCTGGCCGAGTTCCCGATCGCATCAATGAAGCAGCTGCTTGTGTTTGGTTAACTTGAGTCTGGGCGCGATCGCGGCTAGTACGGAAGGTATTCAGACTTTGGAGAGCGATCGCACCTGAGTTATAAAGTTCTTGATTTCTTTTAAGATCATCGTTAGCTTGACGCAGGGCATATTGAGCATCCCTTAACTGTGCTTGGGCTTGGGCAACTTCTTGGAGTCGATTTCCATTGAGTAATTTTTGGAGATTTGCGTCTTGTTCAGCCAGTTGTGCCTTTGCTGTGGCGATATCTTGAGTTCGATTCCCATTCAGTAATTTTTGCACATTTGCCTCAGCCGCAGCGAGATTTCCCTGAGCCTGCCGTAATTGCCCCTGAAGATTCGAGGCATCCATGTAAGCAAGTACCTGTCCAAGTTGTACAGAATCGCCTTCTTTAACTAGCAATTTTTTCAGAATCCCTGACGTTTTGGGACTCACATTTACTGAACGTTCAGGTTCAACAGTCCCATTGGCAGAAACTGTGATGGGCAGATTGCTCCGCTTGACTAAAGCCGTTTGCACCTTATTCTTTGCTTGTTGTTGAGGCACCACAACAAGTTGGTTATAAGCAAGATAGCTAATATTAATTATGGGTATCAATATCAGTAAAGCAAGTAGCCATTTATTTGCTTTTAGCTTACTCAGTCCATTTGGTTTTAGTTCTTTAGGCTTTAGTTCCTTCGGTTTTAGGGCAATGGTCATATGTAATACCTCTAATTTCAGAATGCAATAATTGATTAAGGTGTATAAAAACTGTCTATATGATTTGAAGATTTTGGAAAATTATCAGAAAGAATTCAGGTGTCAGGTGGTCACTGAGCGTAGTCGTACCACTTCCCTACGGGACGCTACGCGAACGTGGAAGCAAGCTACGCGTAGCGTCTCCGACAGGAGAAGTGAACCAGAATGGACTACGCCCCGCTGCGCTAACAGAATTGAATTATGTTTGATTATGCATTTTGCATTTTCCTTCAAGATTTCCTCTATTTTTATTAGTAATTAGAGATTTATTAAATAGAGGACTCTTAAATTATGACAAACTGATGTTTGATTTATAGGGTTATTTGGTTGATTACAAAAATCTCACCTTTTCATCTTGGTTATTGATAACGATCAAGGAATTACTATAGAAAAATTCAAAAATACGGTAGCATTCGCTCACCAGAGTCTATACGCATTAATTTATCAGCTTTAGTTGGGGCATTTTTGCGAAATAGATAAGTATATATTTACCAAAAAGCCTGATTTGAATTACTATTCCTCAAGGAGTATACTTACACTCGCTTGTGAAAAAAAATCAGTTAGAATACGTTCTGAGCGTAGTTTAAGATGGTGGCAATAATAGTACAATATCATTGTCTGAACCTAGTACTGAAAGTCTTGCTAAAAGCAGTAAAAAAGAATCAATTGTAATAGAAAATAGCTATTGAAAAGGGGTTATATAGTGTATGAATTGTATGAATTCCACTAAAACGTTCCAAAGGTAGAGGTTATGTTGGTTAAAATTTGTAAACATTAAACGTGCGGCTAAATAAACTCAAACTGAGATTCAATCTTAACTTGATAATAATATAGCCAAGATTTCCGAAATTCAACATACTAGAGCAATTATCATGAGTACTGCACTTGATAACTTCACCAAAAATATTCATGACAATTTAGAAGCGGTTGAAGAACGGGTAAAATCGCTGAGAGAAAGTATTCAATCTGCGCCGAAAAAAACTCAAACTGAGATTGAATCTCAAATTGATGAAGCGAAGACAAAGCTGGATGCTAAGAAAAAAGAATTCGATGATTATCGAGCAAAGCTCAAAACTCAATTCGAGGAAAAAGAATCTGAAGTGAAGTCCCATGTTGAGGAATGGAAAACGGGTCGCAAAGTAAAGAAACTCGAACATCGGGCAGATAAAGCTGAAAACCATGCAGCTACGGCGACCTTCCTAGCGATCGCCACCATTGAAGAGGCTGAAAAAGCAACCTTGGAAGCGATCGCCGCCAGACTAGATGCCGAAGCTGCTGCGGTAACTACAAAGAAATAATCCGTAATTCGTAATTAAAGACTGTTTCAGACCCCAAACAAGACTCCGGCTGCTTTTATAAGCATTAGAGACAAACCCTTTTTAATTATGAATTATGAATTAGCTTGACATATATAAAGGAGCGAAATTCATGACATATACATATACGGTTGTTGCTAATTTCCCCTCCCATCCATAAGCAGAAAGGGTTGTATTGGAGCTGCAAAAAGAAGGCTTCGATATGCAAAAGCTCTCGATTATTGGTAAAGACAACCAAACCGAATGGCACTAAGAAAAGCCCAAAGGCTTGTGTCGTTTTGTTCCCAGCCTCCAAGGTGGGAACAAGTCAGAGCAAGGGCTATATCTTTTCTTCGTGCCATTTATTCATAACCCTTTAAAGTGACATGAAATAACGTCGAAACGTCAACATTTGGCGAATTTTTGGGCGCTCAAACAGCGCTAACTGCAACTTGAGAAATTAATTTACTCGAAAAATCGATTTACGTAGGAAAAAGTCATGGCAAATATCATTGGAATCAGCGGGAACGATACTCTATTCGGCAGTGACGAGGCAGATACGATTAAAGGTAATGACGATACATTCTCATATCAGGACAACGATCTTCTGACTGGTGGCGGTGGTAAGGATAAATTTGTCATAGGCTATGGGAGTTTTACTAACACCGATACTATTACTGATTTCGGTGGCGTGGGTAAGGGCATAACTCCCTCAGAGGCAGTCATTGCCGAAGTGGATACCATCCAATTCCAAGGCTCTAGTTTTACTGCCAAAAATCTGCTGCTTACTCAGAACGGCAGCAATCTGGAAATCGCCTTTGAAGGGGAGGCTAGTACAAAAGTCATCCTTCAAAACTTCAAATTAGAAAACCTGGATAATCTGCCAGCAATTTCTTCACGGTCTGCGATTGGTAATATCCTGTTTAATGGACAAACCAACATCACCGACAGTTTTGATGTGTTTGATGCCAACTCCACTCAAACTAACTTGTTCAACAAGAACACAGTAACATTCCTCAATGACCTCAACAACAACATTACAGGTTTCGATAACTCGAATGATGTGGTGAATGGTCAGGCAGGTAATGACAAAATCAATGGCTTGAGTGGTAACGACCTGCTGCGCGGTGGTACGGGCAATGATACTCTCATTGGTGGTGAAGGGAATGACTCCCTCAACGGTGGTGAAGGGGATGACTCACTTAAGGGTGGTACTGGTAATGACTCCCTCAATGGTGGTACTGGTAACGACCTGTTGAGGGGTGGTGCGGGCAATGATAACCTTTTTGGTGGTAGCGAAAATGACTCCCTCAATGGTGGTACTGGTGACGATAGCTTGATTATTGGTTATTCAAATCTTGATTTTTTAGAAGGTGATCAGCTGCTGTCTGGGGATGATGGTAACGATACTCTATCTGCCTCAGTCTCTTTTGATCGCGGCGGTCAGCCGGAGTATTATTCCTCTGGTAACAACACCCTTAACGGCGGCGCTGGTGACGATTACTTGATTGTTAACTTTTCAAAAGGCAATAACCTGCTGAATGGTGGTGACGGCAACGATACGTTCTCCAAGAACTACAGTGGCAATGCTACGATAGATGGAGGCAAAGGTAACGATTTATTGTCCTATGACACCAGATATTCTTTCTACCGTGTTACCGGGGGAATCACTTCGACTTTTAATCCTACTACTAACATTGGCTCAATTAAGCTAGGCACGAACTGGGTTAGCTACAAAAATATCGAACGATTAGAGATCACAGGTACATCCTACGATGACTTGATTGTGGGGGGCAATGGAGATGATACTCTCAACGGGGGCTATGGTGGCAATGATACTTTAAGTGGGGGAATAGGTGACGATTTGTTAAGCGTCAATGTCAACTATGATGCCCCGGGAATTTCTTCGACAGACGGGGGAATAGGTGACGATTTGTTAAGCGTCGATTACGGTAGTGCTACCGGAGCAATCACTTCTTCTTTCGATACTACCACTAACATTGGCTCAATTACGGCAGGCACGAGTCGGGTTAGCTACAAGAATATCGAGCGATTAGAAATCATAGGTACAAACTACGATGACTTGATTGTGGGGAACAATGGCAACGATACGCTTGTTCCGGGTCTGAGTGGAAATGATACGGTAGATGGGGGAATAGGTGACGATTTGTTGAGCTTTTCTACCTACGATAATGATGGTCAGGGAATTACTTCAACTTTCGATACTACTACTAATATTGGAACAATTACCGCAGGCACGAGACTGATTAACTACAAGGATATCGAGCGATTATATATCTCAGGTACAAGGTACGATGACAATATTGTGGGGAGCAATGGCAACGATAGGATCTCTACGTTCAATGGCGGGAATGATACGATAGATGGGGGCGCTGGTGACGATTTGTTGTCCTATGGCGTCAGTAGTTACCAGGCAATCACTTCAACTTTCGATGCTACCACTAATACTGGCTTAATTACTGTGGGCGGGGATCGAGTTAGCTACAAGAATATTGAACGATTAAATATTTCAAGTACAGAATACGATGACAATATTGTGGGGAGCAATGGCAACGATAGCATAATAGGAAACTATACTTACAGTCGCGGGTATGCACCTTCGGGTGAGGCTATTAGTGGCAATGATACGATAGATGGGGGCAAAGGTGACGATTTGTTGATCGTCCATGACAGGGATGGTAGCGAGGGAATTACTTCAACTTTCAATACTACCACTAACGAAGGATCAATTACGGCAGGGACAAATGGGGTTATCTACAAGAATATCGAGCGATTATATATCATCGGTACATTTTACGATGACTTGATTGTGGGGGGCAATGGGGATGATACTCTCAACGGTGGTGGTGGCAATGATACCCTCATAGGTGGCAACGGTAATGATAGCCTAATTGGAGAATCTGGTACTGATACCTTTACTTTCAATAGTTTAAATGAAGGCATTGATAGAGTTTATGACTTTGACACTACTAATGAACTGATTCGGGTAGATAATTTTGCTTTTGGTGGTGGGTTATCAATAGGTTCACTCTCATCTGATAAGTTTACCATCGGCACATCTGCAACTGCGATCGCTCAACGATTCATTTATGATAATTCTACAGGTGGGCTGTACTTTGACCAAGATGGCAGTGACACTGGGTTTGCTCAGGTACAATTTGCTCAACTATCAACTGGATTGTCACTAACCAACAACAATTTTGTGGTTGTTTAATTAGGGTTAGCGCTCTATCACTCTAAGCAGAGAGAATAGAAAATGGTCGGATTGCAAGGTGTGTGAAATAGCAACTTAGATCCGATTCATCAATGCAATTATAGCGATCGCCCCGGTAGAAGTGAAGCACGGGTTCGTAAACGCCGCCCGAAAGCTTACCCCTTAATGACCAAAGCCCGGCATGAATTACGTAAGCAGTTGCAAAGCGCTTAATTGATAACCGTTTCCGGTTTTCTTAGTGCCATTCGGTTCTGGATAACGCATATTTAATTTCTGAAGATATTTAAAGGAATCATCATGGTAAGTAAAATTGACATCAAAAAATCTGTGCCGCGTGAGCGATGGGGTGAATTTTTTGATCTGTTTTCAAGTGGTAATCGTGGACGGTATATTTCAATCGAAATTATCGATTCAGAACTCGATAATGCAGAACTGATTAATAACGCACCTTTGATGGCAATGGTTTATGATCGCCCCGGCAAGGGAGATGATTTGGTAATTGAAGTAGGTAGAGATGAAGTGACTTATGCTCACACAATCGATTCACCAACTGAAGTTTTAACGGGACAGAACTCAAACGGTGTGATGATAGCCGTTCGGATTAGTGACGCTGCCGGGACAAAAACGTTGATCCAGCTACAAGCTAGTTGATATGGTTGCATAATGCTGAGTTTAAAACAGCACTCAATATTTCATAACCCAGATTAATCAATATGTCTCTTATTCAAAACAAAGTGGTCATCATCACCGGAGCCAGCAGTGGTTTAGGTGAGGCGACTGCGAAGCGACTTGCTGCTAGTGGAGCCAAACTGATGCTGACCGCCCGCCGCGAAGATCGGCTCAAAGATTTGGTTGCAGCGATTCTGCAAGGCGGACGCTTCGCAATCGCTAAATCATGAGAATTGCTATCGTTGGGGGGGGAGCCAGTGGCATGGTGACAGCTTACCTGCTCGATAAACAAGGGCATCATGTCACTGTGTTTGAGCGGCAACCTACTTTAGGTGGACATATTCGGACACTGAACAAGAACGTTCAACCGAATCAAGCCGATTGTCAGGAAATTTTGGAAAACGGAGTACTCGAATTTCCGACTGTGTTTCACAACTTCATCGCCCTCATGGAAGAGTTAGGGGTGGAACTAGAACCTGTAAATATGGGTTCAGCGATGTTTTTCAAAAATGGCAGCCACTTTCTATCAAGAGTCAACCTGCAAGATTTTTATAATCAGCCTTTGTCGCAATACTTGAAACAGCCCTGTATTCATAATACTTGGCTAAAATTGCTAATTATGTATCGCTATTCAATGCCGTTGGAACTGATTGATGATTTTCCGGCAGAATTGGCAATGCCTGTCTTACGCAACGATGTCGCAGTCCATTGGCTCAGGGTTAAAGGCGGTGTGTATTCTTACATTGAAAAAATTCTGGCGCGATTCCAGGGTGAGGTTTTGCTGAATGCAGATATTGACCGGATTTTTAGAACCTCGGATGCTGTGAAAATTGTGCGATCAACAGGTGAAATTCAGGAGTTTGATAAAGTCGTGTTTGCTACGCCACCCGACCAAGTAATGGCGTTGTTAGCAGATCCAACCGATACCGAAATCAAACGGTTTTCTGCCTGGAAAGCCAATTATGCGACTACTTTACTTCATACAGATAGTTCCATATACAACCGCTATGGCATTAAACAACCCTCAGAATTTGATTTCTTTCAGGCAAAAAGCCGATGGGGTTATAACAGTTGCCTGAATCAAATTTGTAACATCTCATCGCCACCAAATTATTTTCTCTCGTTCCAACTAGAGGAGTTGATTGCTAGCGATCGCATTATTCACATTCAAAAACATCACACTCCGTTATATACCACTGAATCTTTTCAATACCGAGATGAAGTAGTTGCCACTAATGGCGAGAACAACACCTACCATGCGGGAGCCTACCTTGGTGATGGGTTGCATGAAGGAGCTATAACTTCTGCTTTTCGAGTTGCTCAACTGGTTGGGTTAAGCCAAGGCTCGATTGATATCACAAATCCTAAATCGATACCACAATTTGTACAACATTGATCCATCAAATTCTTTATATAAATTTAAAAGGAGATGAACATGAGAGTTATTGAGTCTGAAGTTGATGAGCAAGTTGTTAGTTCTGGGTGGACAACCGCGATCGCTATTCTCATGATTGTGTTGGGCATAATAGCGATCGCATTTCCTTTCTTTGCCAGCGTTGCTTCAACCTTACTGTTTGGCTGGATATTCATCTTTGCTGGAATTACTCAAATTGTTTATGCCTTTCAATCAAGAAGTGCAGGTAAAGTTATCGGGAAGCTGATTCTAGGTCTTTTGTATCTCCTATCTGGAATTTTAGTAGTTACAAATCCGTTTGAAGGAGTGCTTGCCCTGACATTGGTATTGGGTATTACCATTTTTGTGCAAGGTGTGATTCAAGTGTCAATGGCATTTCAAATGCGCCGGATTTCATCTAACTGGGGATTAATGCTTGTAAGCGGAATCATCGGCATTATTTTCGGTATTTTCATTTGGTCTAACTTTCCATTTAACGCAGCTTGGCTGATTGGCACTTTCATTGGCATCAATCTTTTGTTCGATGGAGTTTGGATGCTAACTCTGCATTCAGGACAGCGCCGCGCTTTACAGTAGAGAAGCAGATGCTAAACAAAATCATTCTGTCGATAGTTGTCTAAAGCTTTGAACCAAAAAATAATAGGAAAAAACTTTAATGCAGCTTAAAACTTCAAACCCGAATGCTAAGACAGAAAGCAATCAGCATGGTCAAGAAATTCAGCCGTTTGGCACACTTCTGAATCTATCAAGTCCACAGAATTTACTATCGACTCTGCAAGAACTTCGCCAGACTGTTGAAAGCGAAGGACAAGCCACCTTTAACCAGTGGAAATTGCACATTCAGCGGACTGAGTTTCTTTCTAGTGCCTTAAATTTAGCTGAATATCTAGCTTTACGTCGGCATGATCTCCGCTCCCTACAAGCTGCACTAATGCCTTGGGGCTTATCCTCATTAGGAAGGATTGAAGCACGGGTGATGCCCAATCTTGATGCTGTCATTGCCACCTTGGAACTCATTTGTGGCTCTGAGTCTACCCAGCACCTCAACCGTCCACCCATCGAGTTCTTTTTTGAAGGCGATCGCTTACTACAACAGCATACCGAAGAATTGTTTGGTCAGTCTCCATCTCAGCGTCGGGTCAGGATTATGGTAACACTACCCACCGAGGCCGCCACTGACTATGAGATAGTGCGAGAAATTATGCAACGCGGGGCAAATTGTGTGCGAATTAACTGCGCTCACGATACGACTGAAGCTTGGGAGAGCATGATCGATCATATCCGTCGAGGGGAACAGGAAACAGGAACGCCTTGTAAAGTCATGATGGACTTAGCTGGTGTGAAAATACGCACGGGAGCGGTACTTGCACCACTTCATAAAAAACGGGTATTTAAAGGAGATCATATCCTGCTGTCGCGGTGTGAGCCGGAACTCGGAAGTGAAGCAGGTGCATTACCTGTAGACTATTTCCAAACTTGCTGTACGGTTCCTGAAATTCTCGATTTATTAACTGTTGACACCCCTGTATATATAGACGATGGCAAGATTCGGACTCGCGTAGTTGATACCCAGTACTCAGTAGCCAATGGACAACCGGGACTTTTACTACAAGTGACTCATGCAAGCCCCAAAGGAGTTAAACTCAAACCTGAAAAGGGGTTGAATTTCCCAAATACAGTGTTACCTCTTAGTCCACTGACTGAAAAAGATTTATCCGACTTGGATTTTGTTGCCATCCACGCAGATATTATCGGCTACTCTTTTGTACAACGATCTGCCGATATTGAGTTACTCCAACAAGAATTGGACAAGCGCTCTGAGGAACGGCTAACCCGACCGGCGATCGTGGCAAAAATTGAAACCGCGATCGCAGTTTCTAATTTGCCAGAATTAATCGTTTATGCCGCAGGTAAGCAATCATTTGGTGTGATGATTGCCAGAGGCGATTTAGCAGTTGAAATTGGGTACCAGCGTTTAACAGAGATCCAAGAAGAAATTCTCTGGATTTGCGAAGCTGCTCATGTTCCTGTTATTTGGGCAACTCAAGTACTAGAGAGTTTGGTAAAAGATGGCACACCTTCGCGGGGAGAGATGACGGATGCTGCAATGGCTGAACGGGCTGAGTGTGTGATGTTAAATAAAGGGCCGTTTATTGCCGAAGCGATCGCCATTCTAGATGATGTTCTCACACGCATGGAAGCCCATCAATTGAAAAAAACGCCACAGTTGCGGGCGCTTCATTCCTGGTAATTTTTTTAACCTAAACTCATTTTTCATCAACCCGCACATCAAGGGAATTATTTTATGACAACCGCCAAAAATAACAGCCACTATTTTCAAGATATTCGCCATCTTCATCTCATACTTGCGCCAATTGTGTTGTTACCTCTATTGATAACAACCATTACAGGAACAGTTTATCAAATTGTTGATTTGGCAGGCAACAAAGATGCGTTCAAATGGTTATTACATTGGCACAAGGGAGACTTTGGAATAATTAATCTAGAAATCATTTATCCCTTCCTAACTGCTCTCAGTTTGCTCGTATTCCTTTTTACTGGAATTTCTATGTGGCTTCATTTACAACGTACTTCTAAAAAACAACCTACTCAGGCTTAAAACAATGATTATTAGTCATCAATCTCAATCGACCCAACCCGTCGAAAACCAAAATAGCGAACGCGTGGCAGTTTTGCTTGCAGGGTATGGTGAAGTGCAATCTTACCGCGCTCTGAGTGTTTACAACCAAGCTGCAACTAAGTATATTGCATCTCAGTTTGTGCCGATTCCAGAATGGCTATATCCTCTTGCTGGTTGGTTTCTTGCGCTTCAAGATTTGTACAATTTTGGGGTAAAGCACGATCATTTCATATCGCCCGAAAATGAGATTTTTGAAAAACAACGTCTTGGTATCGAGAAACAGTTACAACACCAATGGGGAAATCGGGTGCAAGTGTTCAAAGGATTTTATTTCTGTAAGCCCTTTGTGCAAGAAGTTGTAGCAGATATCATTGAGCAAGGGTTTCAGAATTTGCTGATTTATCCAATGCTTGTAGTCGATTCTGCATTCACGGGCAAAATAGCTGTCGAGCAAGTCAATGAAGTTATTGCTGCAAGTGCATCCGTAAATGAGCCTCAACATTCCCCATTCAAAGCAATTCGATATATTCCAGCCTTTGCTACTGAGCCTGCCTACATTGATTTGATGGTGCGTCGGATTAAGGAAACTCTGAATCAGCTATTTGTTGGCCGCTTTTTTGAGTCTCAGATTGGCATTGTATTAACGGTTCACGGTGGCCCAGAAAAAGCGCAAGGACTGTTAACCGGGGTGATTGATGGACAAGCTCTTTACGATCGCGTCCAAGCACAGTTACAGCATCAATATCCCCTAGTTTCCATCGGTTGGGTGAATCATGACACACCTTTCATTAATTGGTCACAACCCGATCTGAAACAAGCCGCGAAAAGCTTGATTACAGCAGGTGCCCAAACTATTCTATTTAAACCCATCGGCTGGGTGACAGATAATTATGAAACTATTCTCGATGTCGAAGATGCGATTCAATCTTTGCAGCGTCAATATCCAACGGTGACTTATACACGACTCGATTGTGTCAATGACGATCCTGATTTTCTGAAAATAGCGGCAGAATGGGCAAATCCTCACATTGAAGCAATGCTGACAGTGCCGCAACACCACGAGCATATTCAAACTAGAAGACTTGATTTTGACTGAACTTTGAAATAGGTTAAAAACCACAGTGCGGGATTTATCGAAACAGAATTCAGGAGTCAGGAGCCAGAATGGGCTAAACGCCCCGCTACCGCTAACAGAATGAATTTTGTGCGACTGGCGGATCTGAATCCCCCACTGATAGCGAGTCTTCTCCCAAGGGGAGACCCCAAAGGCGAACGAGTGTCGCGTCTTGATTCTGACTCCTGAATTCTGACTTCTGAATTCTTCTTAAATTTTTCATAATTCAAATTAGTTGCTCTTTACCCTCAATTACGAGCGTTATGAACAGGAAAAATTTTATCAGTATTGTAGGAGGAACAATAATTGCAACTGTGACAACATCTTATTTGTTGAGTGATAAAAGGAATCTTTTAAGGACGGATATAAAACCAGCAAACGATAACAAAGAAACTCTCAAACCGGATGAAAAAGAAATTCTGTTTCTCGCCTCCCTCGCGCCGAGTGGACACAATACACAGCCGTGGTTTGTTCAATATCTCGAACCTTATCACTGGATTATCTGCAACGATAAAAGTAAATGGCTACCTGCCGTTGACCCAACTCAGAGAGAAACGATTTTATCAATCGGTACTTTTATTCAAAATATTGAATATGCCGCTAGTTCTTTTGGCTACGGCTGCCATTGGAATTTGCTAGCTAAGACTAATCAGGACGAACGGGTGATGGAAGTAAAATTGAAAAAAAAAGAGTTAAAAAATGCTTTTGATATCGCAAAAATAAAAAATCGCCGCACTGTTCGTTCCGATTTTTTAAGTAATGTGCTGAAACCAGAAGATATCAAATATCTTCTCAATTCAGAATCGGAATTTATTCATTATCTACCTGTCACCAGTAAAGAAAGTCAATTTATAAACGAACAAACTATCGTTGCTAACCGCCTTCAATGCGATCGCAACCCAGCGCAGCAAGAGTTAGCCGACTGGATCAGATTCTCCACTAAGGATGCTGAGAAATATCGTGACGGGCTGACAACGGCAAGCATGGAAATAGAAGGATTTTCTGGCTGGGTGGTGCGGAACTTTTACAGCAAAGATAATGTGATGAAAAAGGATTTCAAAGAGACAGGGCTTGATAAAATTAAACAGGAAGTGTCGGAATCGGCAGGTTGGATTCTCATTACCAGTAAAGACAATTCGGTGGCGACACTGCTGGAAACTGGCAGAAGAATGCAAAGACTTTTCCTGAAAGTGCGGGAAAAGAGTATTGCGATTCATCCGATGACTCAGATATTGGAAGAAGCCTCAACGAGACAAACTCTGAATCAATCAATTGGGATTAGCGAAAATATTCAATTTATCTTGCGATCGGGTTATTTGAAGAGTTATCCGTCGCCAGTTTCACTACGCCGACCTGTTGATTGGTTTCTGCGGAAATGATTGTATGAATTTACAAAATTAGATGGAAAGGGTTTCAATAGAATTCAAAGTTAAACTCTTGATGTTTTAATAAAACTCCGTAATTTGAACTTATGAAAATAAGAATACCAGTATTTATTCTCCTATTTTTATGCACAGCTTTCAGCCTGGGTATTGCCAGTATATTTTCGCCAACCGGATTAGCTAAAAAGCGAATTTATACATCAACCCAAAGTGCAAGGATAGACGAAAGAATTCGGCGCGTCGAGAACGGGTTGCTTCTGCCATTTATTATCAAGGGTGAGCCAAGTGTGGCTATGAAGCTCGTTGACCGAATGCGATTTTATAAAAATCCCGGTGTCAGTGTTGTCGTCATTAATAACGGAAAGATTGAATGGGCAAATGGTTACGGAGTTCAAGAAACAGGCGGGAATAAATCTATAACTCCCGAAACGCTTTTTCAAGCAGCATCAATTAGTAAGCCGATAGTAGCAATGGCAATGTTACGACTCGTCCAAGAGAATAAATTGAATCTTGACGAAGATGTGAATGAAAAACTTGTTTCGTGGAAAGTTCTCGAAAACAATTTTACGAAAGAGCAAAAGGTAACTTTGCGCGGCTTGTTAAGTCACAGTGCCAGTCTGATGGTTTCGGGCTTTCGCGGTTACGCGGTGGATGAAGAAATTCCGACAATTCTGCAAATTTTAGACGGAGTAACGCCAGCTAATTCAATTCCGATAAGGGTTGATGGCACACCGAACAAAGATTTTAGATACGCCGGAGGCGGCTATGTCGTTGTGCAAAAACTGGCGGAAGATGTAACCAAAAAGCCGTTTCGCTCCTTTATGCAGGAAGAGGTTCTTAAAAAACTTAATATGACCCGCAGCACGTATCAGCAGGCGCTTCCGAAAGAACTTTGGGCTTCAGCCGCCGCCGGTCACAAATCCAATGGAGCAAAAATGAAAGGCAATTGGCATACTTATCCTGAAATGGCGGCGGCTGGACTTTGGACAACGCCTTCCGACCTTGCTCGTTTTGCAATTGAAATTCAAAAGTCCAAAAGCGGAAAGTCAAACAGAGTTTTATCTATCGAAATGGTTAATGAAATGCTCACACCGCAAATCGGAGGATGGGGACTTGGACTCGAACTGCGAGGGAAAAATAAATCCGCCCGTTTCGCTCACGGCGGCGGGAACGAAGGTTACAGATGTTTGATGGTTGCCTATACCGATAGTGGACAAGGTGCAGTTGTGATGACGAATTCTGTAAACGGCACTAATTTTACGGAAGAAATAATGCGAAGTATTGCCAAAGAATATGGTTGGTTCGATTATCTTCCGAAAGCAAAAGTTATCGTTTCGGTTGAACCCAAAATATACGACATTTACGCCGGACAATATCAAATTGCCCCAAACTTTATTCTCACTATCACAAACGAAAACGGGAAATTAATGAGTCAAGCGACTGGACAGCCGAACTTTGAGTTGTTCGCCGAATCAGAAACGGAGTTTTTTCTGAAAGCGGTTGAATTGGAAATTAAATTCGTCAAAAACACTCAAGGAAAAGTTACGGGATTAGTGTCGCGGGAACGCGAACGCGATACGCCTGCTCAAAAAATCAAGTGAAACAATCTGTCATGAATAAATTAAAACTTTCTGGTTTATTACTCTTTCTTGCTGGTTCATTTGCCTTAATGGGCATCATCACTGCCGAAGTGCTATATCCATCTGGCTACACAACTTTTCGCAGCGAAATCAGCGATCTTGGTGCAACAAAACCACCTAACAGCTTAATCTATCAACCATCCGCTAGTATTTTTAATATCACCATGCTGTTATCTGGCTTAATGGCTTTGATGGCAACATTTTATCAGCATAGATATTTCAAAAAACTGCTTTTCAGTATTCCACTTAGTCTATTTGGGTTAGGTCTAGTGGGTATTGGATTCTTTTCTGGCGATAAAGTCCCGTATCACGGAATATTCTCTTTGCTCACTTTTATATCGGGTGGAGTATCAGCTATTATGTCCTTTAAAATTGTTTCTGCTCCGTTTAAGTTTATCGGAATTGTCTTTGGAGCTATTTCATTAATAACGTGGTGTGCTGTTGTGTTTGCCCCTAATATTATTGTTCCTTTTATTGGTCTGGGTGGAACAGAAAGATGGCTTGTTTATCCTATTGTGCTATGGATAACAGGCTTGGGCGGTTATCTGATGAACATAACAACAACCAAAAAACTTGGCGGCCATTACATAGAGAAAGATTTTTCAAAAAGTGAAGGAGCGATAAAAATATGAAACAAAAGAAGCGATGCCTTCAGCGAGCTTCGCTAACGCTAAAGCAAATTGGACTTTTTCTACTTTACACTTTTGCCATCACATGGTTGTGCTGGCTAATTATCATCATTGGGAACAGATATTTTAATGCTCTTTGGTATGGTGAGCCTTTATTTTGGATACCGTACTTAATTGGTGTTTTGGGGCCAGCAATTAGTTCTTATATTATTTATCGACAGTTCAAGGAAGATTTTGGTGAAAAATCTTTTGTGAAGTTTGTCTTTGGTAAAAAAAACAGATAAAAAAGTGTGGCTGATATTTGGATTATTTTTAATTTGGCGTTTATTTATGGTTTGGATTGGCTTTGGAATCAATAAGCCTATATCAATTCTTTCTGTAATTATTAATCTACCACTCCTTATTCTTTTAGGTGGATTAGAGGAATTAGGTTGGCGTGGAATTTTGCAGCCTAAATTAGAAAAGGTAGTTAATTATTTGCCTTCTATCCTTATGGTGGGAACTATATGGAGTATATGGCATTTGCCGTTATGGTTTATAAAAGGGACAATTCAAAGTTCATTTCCATTTGGATTATATTTATTTTCAGGAATAATTTTAACTTCTAGTTTTACAACTCTGTATAAATACACAAATAACTTATTTTTCTGTGTATTAAGTCACGCCTGGTTTAATGGATGTATTGGGTTAGCTTTATATATAGGTAATAATGGAGCCATGCAGCTAAACTTGAATTGGAAAGTAATTGTTGTTTTTTCCATCGAGCTAATAGTATCTCTCATTTTAGGAATAGCATATAGTCGGAAGAAATCCCTTCTGTATTAAGCAATACTTTCAAAATACGAAAAATAACTTCATTTAACAATAATTATGGATAACACCAAACCAGAAAACACCATCAAAATTCTTTCTGCTGGTTTTTGCTCTTACTATATTTTTTTCAATGTCATGAGAGATAGTCGATGTTCTTATTGTTCACGAGGATAAAATCTATGAAATGGCAACAATTAATTCTGGTTTTTATAGCCACCATAAGCTTAATATTTGCAGGCAATGCCCTGGCGCAGACTGATATCAATATCAATAACACCAACCTGATTCGCTTTGGTGGAAGCGTAACCGTACCAGAGAATCAAGTTGTCGAAAACGCTTTGGCTTTCGGGGGGAGTGTTACCGTATTGCCTAATGCCAGAGTTTTGGATACTGCGATCGCTTTTGGCGGGGATGTCATACTGAAAAAAGGAGTGCGGGTAGATGGTGATGCTTACTCCTTTGGCGGCAAAATCGTACAGGAACCAGGTGCGATCATTGTTGGCGAACGCGCCACATTTAGCGATAGACATGGCATAATTTCTGGTTCCAATAGAAGTACAGGTAGCTTCTTCTTCACTATTTCTCTCAGTCCCATTTTTAGAATTAGTGCCGCCGTAGTAGCAGCTATTCTCGGACTGATTATTTTGCATACCAATCCACAGTTCCTACCGAATTTGGCTACAAAATTGCGTCAGCACCCCACTTCGGCTGTTCTATGGGGAATGGGGGCGATGGTCGCCATTATCTTTGTCAGTGTGTTTCTGGCGATTACGCTTATTGGTATTCCCCTGATTCCACTGCTAAGTCTGAGTGCGATCGCTACTTCTCTAGTAGGGTCATTAGCCGTGGCACTTTTTGTCGGTCAACGCCTATTTAGTAATGGCAATTGGTCATTACAGCAGCAGTTTTTGGTAGGTTTAGCGATCCTGACAGTTCTGACACTAATTCCATTTTTCGGAGGGTTAGTAATTTTCTTAGTCAATCTCTTCAGCTTGGGTGTCGTCTTGTTGTGGAAATTTGGTAAAGAAAAACCTCAAATAGCTACTGAGTGAGTAGGTTGACATGAATGTTCATCCTACATTTGACCTTATTTAAGTTTAAGAAAATCCATGATTTACTTGCCTTTGATTTCAATCCTGTTCCTTGTTGGACCAGCACTTGCAGCGATCGCCATAACACGATCGCTGACCACCCGTGGACATTTAGTTTTGTTGGGCGTGTGTATCCTCTACGGAATTTTTCCATTCCTGGTCACTTGGGGGGGGATGGGTTTAGCTGAACGCTTTGGTTGTTCAGCGGAAGCAGTTTGCTTTATTTGTCCGTCCTCATCTTGGCTTGGAGGAGTCATTTCGGGGATGTTCATGGCTCACTGGCTGGCGATTTTTGCGATTCCATCAGCTATTTTGGGTGCGATCGGACTCCTGATTTCTTTGATTCTCAAGGTCAAGCGATCGAATGCCAATACTCCCGTCATGCCAAGGACTGTATTTCATCGCAGTCGTCGTAAAGTTTTCGCAGGCGTGTGTTATGCCCTTTCTCAGCTATGGAATTTACCAATCCTGGGTGTTCGGATTGTGACCGTTATTTTAGCGATCGTCATCCCTGGATTTATTTTTCTGTACTTTTGGTGTTGGTTGGCATTCCCAATCGAGCCGCGATCTCAACAACCTGTAGGAGAACAATCATGAGTCTACGCAAAGCTCATCAAAATCCTCACCACCCAAAAACCACCTTTGCGGGACAGTTAGTTTGCCCCCATTGCCAAACGGCTTTTCCCATTACGTGGCGGCGATATTGGTCTGCGCCGTGGGGAAATTACCGATGTCCTGAATGTCGGGAAATATCCCAGGCCACAGCAAATTTCTGGTGGGTATTGCCCCTCACGATCGTCGCCATGATAACGGGTGCAATCCTTGGTGTTGTGTTCGCCGCTTACGTTTTTCATATCGGATGGACGGGGATAGTTTTCCTCTTAATCGGTGGCTTGGCCATTGGTTTACCACTTGATAGATGGATGGATGGGCATTTAAGACGGCTTGAACCAAGGGAGGCAAATTCTGCATCGGTACTTATGAAATATTTCAAAGCAATTTTCTTTTTCCTGATCACATGTTTCAAAGCAATTTTCTTTTTCCTGATCACATATGTCTTAGTTTCGGCATTTTCTGGACTGATCATCTTCGCTATTTTATCTGGCAAATTCATGATCTATGTGGGTTACAGTTCTGATTGGCGCACTTGGATAGGAAATATCTTGGGTATCTTGGCTGGCATCTATGCGGCGGAAGCAGTACTTAATCCAAAACCAAGGAAAAACAAAAATAGAGGGTAAGGAAGCTTTATCATAGGTCACTTTATTCAGTTATCCAAATTGAAAATTGTGCGGACGTTGACGTAGCCTCTCTCTTCGCGGAGCGTTCCCCAGGAAAAGAGAATCGCGCTCAGTTATTTAAATTTCAGTTTGAAGCAAGGGAGGCAAAATAATGAGATCAAAGCTATACAGTTTAGCTGCGTGCTTGGCAGCTTTGAGTATGTTTGCAGGCTGCTCTTTTAACTTCGGTGCGCTTAGAGGCTCTGGGATCGTCAAAACTGAATCCAGAGAAGTTGCTGGATTTTCATCCATCTCCTTTAAATCCGTGGGTAGGGTCAGGGTGCAGCAGACGGGAAAAGAGTCCCTGACTATTAGCGCTGAAGACAACATCCTTCCGCTTTTAGAGAGTCGCGTGAAAGATCGCATCCTGTATCTGGGCATTGTAAATGATTCCTCTTTCGATCCGACCAAGCCTATTGACTGGACGTTCGC
>NZ_JAWJTF010000360.1:0-1913 GCF_048836525.1 Nostoc sp. CALU 546 | reverse complement strand
ATATTCCATCCTGGTAAAAGTTCACCCGCCAGATTCAGTTCAACCCCTTGGCTATTCTGCTCACCTACTTGGATAGAAAAGTTTGGTCTGTTAGGATCTTCTGTCGTGACATTGGTACGGGTTAAATCAAATAAGGCTAGGGTTGCGGAAAGGCGATCATTCAAATCTGCTTTTACCCCAACCTCATACTGATTACCGCGTTCTGGCTCGAAGGAAGAGTCAACACCAAAAAAGTATGAGCCGCCTGGTGGAGTGAATGAACTTGTGTAACTGGTATAGAGAGAGATAGCGGGGATGGGTTGATAGACAATGCCAAAACGAGGACTGAATGCACTATCTGTCCCACTGCTTTCTGTGTTACTGATTAAATCTTCATATTTTCGATCAATCACGTCAAACCGCCCACCTAATAGCACTTTCAAGTTATCTGTCAGGGAAACTTGGTCTTGCAGATAAATTCCTAATGAGTTCGTCTGCTGTCGAACTGCAAAAGAAGAAGGGACTTGTACTCCTCGCGGTTGACCATATATAGGATTGAAGATATCAATTGATGCCGCCTCGAATTCATCAATTGGTGGATTAAAGTTGTCAAAACGATTTAAATCAAACCCAAATAGTAGCTGATGTTGAATTGAACCTGTGGAGAACTTACCGATTAGATTAGTCGTCATCGCATAATTTTTATTTTCAGAAGATCCTTCTGACGCTGAACGCCTCCAAGTTCGATTATCTGGTTCTAAACCATTAGAATCGGTGCGGCGTTGAAAGAGATCACGAAATACAAACCTCAACGCATTGTTTAACGACCAATTTTCGTTAAACTTATGGTCTAGCCGATATCCAAGCCTGATAATTGTCTGCTCAATGCTATCAGAAGGTTCAAAAAGGTTGAGATTACGGGACACTTTCCCGTTTGGATTAGGTAATAAACTACCAATCACAGGTACGCCAGATGCGATCGTATCTCTTGTTGTGATGTATTCTGCTTCCAAGTTCAGGTTAGTTTTCTCGCCAAGTGCTACACTAATTACAGGCGATATATTGAAGCTTTCACCATTAAAGAAATCAACAAAGCTACCTGAATTTCTGTAGGCTAAGTTGAGTCTATATAAGACTGTCTTCGAGTCATTTAGCGGCCCCGATAAATCAACCGCACCTCGATAAAAACTATAGCTGCCAATAGTTGCTTCAACAGCATAAAAAGGGTCGGGCAAAGGACGTTTAGATATGAGGTTGATACTTCCCCCTGGATTACCCAAACCAAATAAAACTGATGCAGGGCCTTTGAGAACTTCGACTCGCTCAATACTGGAAAGTTCACTCACCTGTCCAGCCAATGTGTCAATGAGTCCATCTCTCAGAAGATTCGTTTCTGTTGCATCAAATCCGCGAATGCTATAGAAAGTAAATGGGCCAAAGTTAAAACTCTGATTGACACCAGCAACATTTCTGAGCGCATCGTCTAAACGAGTTACCTGTTGGTCGCGCAATACTTCTTGTGGTACTACTTGAATTGATTGGGGAATGTCACGCAAAGGTGTATCAGTTTTTGTCCCAGTCGTAGTATTTGTTACACTATACCCATCTTCCTCACCCGTCACCACTAACTCAATTGGCTCATCCTGCTGTGCTGCTGGTTCCTCTTGCGGTGTCTCACTTGCTGGCTTCTGTGGTATTTCCGGTGGCTGTGTCGCCGTTGCAGCAGGTGTTATCCCAAAAATTAAACCTTCATCACTATCAAATAAATCAACTTTGGGCGAACTTATCTCACCTGTCACCGTTAACCGGATAGTATTTGCATCGATATTGGTTACGGTGACCCCTGTAATTCCACTGACAGGATTTTCTTGACGAAACTCACTACCAGATGCCAAACTTAACTGAGCATTGGGAATATCTGCAATAAAATTATT
>NZ_JAWJTF010000123.1:26576-26867 GCF_048836525.1 Nostoc sp. CALU 546 | reverse complement strand
GTCGGAGGCTGTGAAGTACAGCGTGCCGTTGACATTCGTCAGAGAGGACGGAAAAGAGTTGTCCGCACCAGAGGCGATATCCTTGACGCGGACAGTACCAGCCTGGGTGCCATCACTTTTCCACAATTCCCGGCCCCCACTGCTGTCGGAGGCAACGAAGTATAGCGTGCCGTTGACATTCGTCAGAGAGAACGGAAAAGAGCTACTCGTGCCAGCATTAATATCCTTGACGCGGATAGTACCAGCCTCAGTGCCATCACTCTTCCACAGTTCATTGTTCCCACTGCTTTC
>NZ_JAWJTF010000123.1:475-26516 GCF_048836525.1 Nostoc sp. CALU 546 | reverse complement strand
GACGATATCCTTGACGCGGACAGTACCAGCCTCAGTGCCATCACTCTTCCACAATTCCCGACCTCCACTGCTGTCGGAGGCAACGAAGTACAGCGTGCCGTTGATATTCGTCAGATATTCCGGGAAAGAGCTACTCGTGCCAGCATTAATATCCTTGACGCGGATAGTACCAGCCTCGGTGCCATCACTCTTCCACAGTTCATTGCCTCCACTGCTGTCGGTGGCAGTGAAGTACAGGGTGCCGTTGACATTCGTCAGATTTTGCGGATTTGAGGAAGCTCCATTGGTATTGATATCTTTTATGAGGTTAATCGATGCTTCTTCTGCTGCCATAACTGTTTTTCCTTAAACCTTTAGATAAGAATCACAAGCGAAATCAGGCGTTGATACACGCCCCAACTACGATCGCTATTTTTCTTGCTATGTAAAAATGCGATCGCCCAGTTCCCTAGCTTCGCTTTTTTTTAAATTAAACAGCCTCAGCAAATATGTTGAACTTTCTACTCTATTTATATAAAGCCAATTTAGTTGAATTACTAAACACTGCAAATCGTAAAATATCTAGATGATGTATAGTATTTATTTGTGAAAATAGGCTGTATTTATGATGAACAATTAGTAGAAAGTTAAATATCAGTATTAGCACCCTAAAATACTAATTTTAAAAGGGGTAAGCTAGCATTCGCATAATTCGTTATTACCCAATACATGAATTATTTTCTAGAGCAAAAAATGTATTTCTCGCTCTCATTAGTTGTTCTTAAACATAAATTAATTACCAATTAAATAAATATTTTTTACTTTCTAGGAAATTCAAAATATTTTATATTTTCTGGCAACCAGTTAAATAAATCTATCAATAAAGTCAGAGGTGACTTAAGTAATCACCTCAACTATTCTTTACTTATACATGATGCCAATTCAAAAAAGTGGATTGATGAATCGATAAATCATGCACAAGGTAACACTAATTCCTGTGTCATCATGCAAGCCCAACTAACTTTGCGCTTAGTTCCCACATGCGATCGCCTTTGTCATCATCGCGGGCTTGAGGAGAGACTTTTTGCACAAAGGACTTGCCATCTTTCTTCTGGCGATTTCCCCAACTCCAATAGACACCGGATTGATTATACTCAGGATCGGCAACCACGGCTGCGACCCTTTCTCCCGCCAACTCTTGAGACACATATCCTCCAGTGATGTACTTCTGGAATAAGGGGAAGATTTTCTGAAACAGAGGATAGTGGTTTCTAAATAGCGGCGTTTCTGCAACACATCCCGGATAGAGAGAATTGAAGACGATACCAGTTGACTCGTGATAGCGCTCATGCAGTTCCCGCATAGTTAGCACGTTGCAAACCTTGCTATCTTTGTAAGCTTTGACTGGCTCAAATTTCTTGCCATCAATCATTGCGATCGGCTCTTTAAACCCTTCTGCAAAGCCATTTAGTTCGCCCAAATCTGGACGGGGTGGAATCTTCCCACCCAGTTCGTCTGGATTGTGCGTGACGGTTCCTAAAATAACCAGCCTTGGCTCTAAAGATGACTTCTTCAGATCCTCTAGCATCAGGTTGCACAATAGGAAATGCCCCAGATGATTGGTGGTGACAGTTAACTCGTAACCTTCTGGACTGCGTAACGGCTCCTTGATTAAGGGCATATAAATTGCGGCGTTGCATACCAAAGCATCTAGGGACTTTCCACTGGCTCGGAAGTTCTTCACAAACTGTCGAACACTTTCCAAGGAGCCAAGGTCGATATGTATACTGGTATAACTGTTGTAAGGGATTTCCACAGCTTGGGCAGCTTTTTGTGCCTTTGCTAAATCCCTACAGGCCAGCACCACATACCATCCCCTTTCAGCAAGAGCTTTTGCAGCATACAGACCCACCCCCGAAGAGGCACCCGTAATTACAACCGTTGGCTTCTTATGTTGTTCCATTCTGTTCGGACTCCATTGACTGTCTCTAGGATCTCACACCAGTGAGCTATGATTATCACCAGCTTTTCAAAGCTGTATTAGGCTGCACTAACCTCGTACTCCAAGTAAAAGTGACTAATTTTTAAAAGAAAAATATATAATTATACAAATAATATTCCAAAAAATATATAAATATAGTAATTATTGTCATGTATTGATAAAGCTAAAAATTGTATCAATGCAATTTTCAGCTTTTCTGTTTTCAAGTATTTTTTCAGATGTATTCAGATGTATATTATTACTAGTCAAAAAAGTATAAGTAAATTTCCTAGCTGTTTAACAATTTATACGCTGTGGATGAGCTTCTACAATCTGTAAAAAAAATTCTGCAAGACAAGCCTCTCGGTTCAATTCAGTGGTTTGTGCTCTATCAATCATGGTTGGGCAAAACTTACGGTGAAATGGCAGAGGCATCAGGCTATGGTAACAATTATATCAAGGAAGTTGGCTCTGAGTTATGGCAAGACCTTTCCATTGCACTTGGAAAAAGAGTAACGAAAAAAAATTTGCATTTAGCCTTGAAAAAACACCTGGAATACGAGATAGCTGATCCGGAAAATCAGATCCAACAAAAGTTCGGCGAAGAATCTAACTTAGAAATGGTTTCTCCAGACTTTTTTTCAGCAAACAAGATAGAATTTCCTAGCGGCCCTGTAGCACTGGGTTCTCCTCTTTACATCAATCGCCCTCCCCTGGAAGAACTTGTTTGTAACGAGATTTTACACCCTGGTTGCTTAATCCGGATCAAAGCACCTAGAAAGACGGGAAAAAGTTCCCTGCTCAATCGGATGATTGCTTATGCTAGGGAGCAAGATTATCAAATTGTCTATTTGGACTTTCAAGAAGCTGATCTAGACGTTTTTGCTTCCCTGGATAAATTTTTGCGTTGGTTTTGTGTCAATGTCAGTAGGCAGTTAAATCTCCTTCCCTGTCTCGATGATTTTTGGGATACGGAAATGGGCAGCAAGGTAAGCTGCAAAATCTATTTTGAAGCATATCTTTTGCAATATATTCATGATAGTCCTGTAGTTTTGGCTTTGAATGAAGTCCATCGGGTTTTTGAACATCCTAATATTGCCCAAGATTTTCTGCCAATGCTGCGATTTTGGCATGAACAAGCAAAGCAAGATCAAACTTGGCAAAAACTGCGGATGGTGGTGGTTCACACAACAGAAATTTATATTCCGCTCAAGCTCAACCAATCACCTTTCAATGTAGGGATAACAATTACGCTGCCGCCATTTACCCTCAAACAGGTACAGAATTTAGCATTACGTTATGGACTAAATTGTGCAGCAGACTCCGAAGGTGCAAAACGCCTTGCACCCCTACAAGCAATGGTAGGAGGACATCCCTATTTAGTGAGCCTTGCATTTTATCATTTATGTCAAGGTGAAATGACGCTGGAAGTGTTACTAGAAAATGCATCTACACCAGTAGGAATTTACGGTCAGCATTTACGAGAACTGTTGAGCTTACTGCAAAAAGAGTCAGAATTAATGTCAGCTATGCAACAGGTAATTGCAACAGATGAAAAAGTGGAGTTAGACGCGATCGCTGCTTATAAGCTAGAAAGCATGGGTTTGGTTCAACTCAATGGCAATCAAGCTAGCGCCATGTGTGAGTTATATCGTCTTTATTTTAGCCAACAGTTTGGTAAGCAAAATAATGGTTGGTAGTAAGCACTTTAGTGCTTATATTTTACTGCTTATAAAATAAGGACTAAAGTCCTTACTACGAACTTTGTTATATGAATTTTATCAACTGCTCCAAGACAAGTTTTTTGATTTAGATATAGAACGAATTTAAAATAAATTAAATGAACAATTATCGATACCAAGTTGGTGGCACGCTTACCAGTGACGCTCCTAGCTATGTTGAGCGCAGAGCAGATGTGGAACTTTACGAAGCCTTGAAACAGGGTGAATTTTGTTACATCCTCAGTTGTAGGCAAATGGGCAAATCTTCACTTATGGTAAAAACAAAGCACCGCTTGCAACAAGAAGGCTTTAAATGTGCCACCGTTGATATGACTAATATTGGTTGTGAAAATATAACACCAGAACAGTGGTATAAGGGAGTTATTGGGGACATCTGGTTAAGTTTCAAACTGTTAGGAAAAGTCAATTTAAAAACTTGGTGGCAAGAACAAAATGATATTTCTCTAGTTCAGAAACTCAGTCGGTTTATTTCGGAAAATCTGTTAGCTAAGTTTCCGAATGAAAGACTATTTATTTTTATTGATGAAATTGATAGTATTCTCAGCCTAAATTTCTCTGTTGATGACTTTTTTAACTTGATTCGATTCTGTTATAATCAACGAGCAATTGATCCAGAATATCATCGAATTACATTTGCAATTTTTGGTGTGGCGACACCTTCAGACTTAATTCTAGATCGAAATCATACTACCCCATTTAATCTTGGTAAAACCATCCAAATAAATGGTTTTACTTTTGAAGAAGCTCAACCACTATCTTTGGGACTGGATATTAAAGACAATCATCCCCAGAAAGTTTTGAAAGAAGTATTAGGTTGGACAGAAGGACAACCATTTCTTACCCAAAAACTGTGTCGGCTACTTGTAAGTTTATCTCAAGATGATACGGGTAGAAAGCTCAAAATTCCCCCTGGCACAGAAGAATTTTGGATAGAAAATGTGGTGCGATCGTACATAATCGAGAAATGGGAATCGCAAGATGAACCGGAGCATTTGCGAACCATTCGCGATCGCATCCTCAGAAACGAACAATTTGCCGCCAGATTGCTAGGAATTTATCAGCAAATTCTCCAAGGAGTAAAAGTACCAGCCGACGATAGTCGAGAACAGGTAGAACTGTTGCTGTCTGGTTTGGCGATCAAAAAGCAAGGCTTTCTCCAAATAAAAAACCGAATTTATCAAGAAGTTTTTAATTTAGAATGGGTTGGAAAAAAATTAGCTTACTTGCGTCCCTACTACGAAACCTTCAATGCATGGGTAGCCTCAGAAGAAAAGGATAAATCTCGCCTATTGCGCGGACAAGCTTTGATTGATGCCCAAACTTGGGCACATGGTAAAAGCTTAAGCAACTTAGATTATCGATTTTTAGCTGCTAGTGAAGAATTAGATCGACGAGAAGTGCAGCAAGCCTTAGAAGCTGAACGTGCTCAAGAAGTCGAAGCACGACTTCTTGAGCAACAAAAAAGGCTGGCTCAACAAAAGAAAAATGCCACAATAGTGATACTTTTGCTCGTGGGTATGACTATCAAGTTAGTTATTTCTATAATGTGGGGAGTGTCGCTTTTACAAAAGATTGATACTTTAGAATCACAATTAAAATGTACCCAGATAGGGCATAAGGGCAAAGTAATAAATGCAAATTCTCGCTTAGATGGATGCTGAGTGAATTTTAGATTTTGGATTTTAGATTAAAAGTATGCTTATTAGAGAACGCGGTAGAGTATTTCTTGGACAAGCACTGCTGCAAGCAGATCGTTGATCTTATAGGTTGGCTTGAAGAAAGTACGATCGCCCCAGAGAAACGCAGTTCTTCCTAAAGCTACCGATGATGTGAGTTAAAATCCTGATATCTTCAATAATTACTCACGCAGACAGCCACCGAAAAAGCGATCGCAACATCACCCCACCAATCGAATCTAGGAGAATTCGTAATAAATCTTGTTAATCTTCAATTTTCTCACTGTCCAAAGTCAAGAGCCGTTACGGAAAGTCCAGAATAGTGGTCATTAAAAAACCTAGCTAGGGACTCTGCTTAAGATTGGCTAACTTTCCGTTGACCATTGACTACTTCCTTAACAATCTCAATAGAGCCAAAAACTCCAAGTAAAGAAGTTGGCTCCACATCAAACTCATGCATGAGGGATTCCAAAGTAGCCGCAGATTTTGATTCACCCATCGAATAATGATGTTCCTCGTAATTCTCAATCAGAAGAACCAACAACTCAAAAAGCGCAGTTTCCGCCTCTGTCAATTCACTAGACATCATCCCCTCTACTGCTGTTAAGGCTTTGTTATACTCCTGTTCTGTTTTAATTGGCTTAGGCTGATACTTAATAAGTAAGTCAGTATAGGTTTGTTGACTAGAAATAGGGGTCATCTTTATGATGTGAGTTAAAATCCTGATATCTTCAATAATTACTCACACAGACAGCCACCGAAAAAGCGTTGGCAAAGCCCACCGTAGGTATCGCTATGCTTCAGTATCCCCATCTCGAACAAGCGCTAAAATATCACTTCGGTTACGACCAATTCCGCCCCGGACAACGGCAAATTATCGAAGATGCGCTGCAAAATCGAGATTTAATGGTTGTGATGCCGACTGGCGGGGGGAAATCTCTATGTTTTCAGCTACCAGCATTGTTGAAAAATGGACTAACTGTGGTAGTGTCGCCGTTAATTGCTTTGATGCAAGACCAAGTAGAAGCACTGCGAAATAATAATATTAACGCGACATTTCTCAATAGTAGTTTGAATCCTTACAAGGTGCGATCGCGGGAAGAAGCCATCCTCAACGGTAAAGTAAAATTACTCTACGTCGCCCCTGAACGCCTCTTGAGTGAAAGGTTTCTGCCGTTTCTCGATTTAGTTAAAGAAAAAATCGGGATTTCTAGCTTCGCTATTGATGAAGCGCACTGCGTTTCGGAATGGGGACACGATTTTCGTCCAGAATATCGCCAGTTGAAATCTCTGCGAAAACGCTATCCTGATGTTCCTACGGTCGCCCTCACCGCCACAGCAACCGATCGCGTCCGTAGTGATATTATTCAACAACTAGGACTAAAGCAACCTAGCATCCATCTTGCTAGCTTTAATCGTGAAAATCTTTATTACGAAGTTCGTCCTAAAACTAAATATGCTTACGCTGAATTGTTAGAACTAATTCGAGAAACTGAAGGTTCGACAATTATTTATTCTTTAACTCGTAAAAAAGTTGATGAACTCACTTTTAAACTCCAAAATGATAAAATTGGTGTTCTGCCTTATCACGCCGGATTAACTGATGAGGAACGTAGTAGTAATCAAACGCGATTTATTCGAGATGATGTCCGGGTGATGGTGGCAACAGTTGCCTTTGGGATGGGAATTAATAAACCCGATGTGCGGCTGGTAGTTCATTTTGATATGCCCAGAAATATAGAAAGTTATTATCAAGAATCGGGTCGAGCCGGGAGAGACGGAGAACCATCTCGGTGTACAATATTTTTCAGCTTTGGTGATGTTAAAACAATTGAATGGAGTATCGATCAAAAAACTGATCCTCAAGAACAGTTGATTGCAAAACAACAACTGCGACAAATGATCGATTACGCTGAAGGCACTGATTGTCGGCGAACGATTCAACTGGGTTATTTTGGCGAAAGGTTCCCTGGGAATTGCGGTAACTGTGACAATTGTCGTCATCCCAAACCCATGCAAGATTGGACAATTGAAGCCATGAAGTTTTTATCTTGTGTGGCGCGTTGCAAAGAAAGGTTTGGGATGGCATACATAATTGATGTGTTGCGAGGGGCAAAAAAAGACAAAATTCTCCAGTACGAACACGATAAACTTTCTACTTATGGTATTGGTAAAGATAGAACTCTAGATGAATGGCGAATGTTAGGGCGATCGCTTTTACATCAAGGGTTAATAGAACAAAGTAGCGATGGGTACTCAGTTTTAAAACTAAATGCCTTAAGTTGGGAAGTAATGCGAAAACAACGCACAGTTTCCCTAGCTGTAACCACAGTTCAAAAGATCGCCTGGGAACAGGGGAGTGAAAAAGCAGAAGAGGCAGAGGTATTATTACAGAAATTGCGATCGCTCCGTAAACAATTAGCTGATGAGCAATCTGTTCCACCTTACGTCATCTTCCACGATTCCACTTTAAAATTGATGGTACAGGTGCAACCCCAAAACTTAGCTGAATTTGCCAAACTTTCTGGTGTAGGTAGTCACAAACTCGCTCAATATGGCGAAAAGTTTATTACAGAAATTCGCGCCTACCGCCAAGAAAAAGGTTTGCAAAATAAATCGGCTACTTCCGTATCTTCTGCCAAATCATCTTCTTCTTACACCGAATTACAAACATTACAATTGCATCAACAAGGTTTAAACATCGCTCAAATTGCCCAAAAACGCAACCTTAGTCCGGCAACAGTTAGCACTCATCTAGAAAAACTAATTGAGAAAAATCAGCCAGTTGATTTAAATCAATTAGTACCTTTAGAACATCAACAAAAAATTTGGCAAGTTTTAGAAGTACTCGGTGACATTTCTCTCACTCCCATCAAAGAACAACTAGGCGAAAGCTACACTTTTGATGAAATTCGTTTAGTACGGAGTAAGTGGCGACGTGAAAATCGCAAGTGATGATTTGCTAAGGACGAGTAATACAAAGCAAAACAATTATTGTTTCATTATGAATGACAATAAAAAAATGAACGAGGGAGAGAAATCAAAACTCGCAAATCTGCCAAAATCAATACGTTTTGCATTTTATTTGGTGCATTTTGTTTAAGTCTTACTATTTGCTCATATATTTGTTTTTTGAAAAACTAGATAAGGAAGCTAAACTTAAGTCTTATTGATTAAAAGATTAAAGGAGTTAGCCAATGAGTGAGATCCTTAATACAGGAGTACGCTGGACAATTCACGATGTAGAATTGTTCCCGGAAAATGAAGGGACGCGCTACGAGATAGTTGATGGAGAATTATTTATGACTAGGGCACCTCACTTTAAACATCAGCAAACTTGTGGCAGAATTTTCCAGCAGCTTAACATTTGGTCAGAATCTACTGGTTTAGGAGAAGCTGTAATCAACCCCGGCGTTTTGTTTTCAGAATCAGATAATGTGATTCCTGATGTAGTTTGGGCTACTAAAGAAACCTTGGCGCTAACATTGGATGAAGCGGGACATTTAACTGGCGCACCAGATTTAGTAGTCGAAGTTTTGTCTGCTAGCAATGAAGACCAAAGACGAGATAAGGAAGCTAAACTTAAACTTTATTCTTCCAGAGGAGTAAAAGAATATTGGATTGCTGATTGGCGATCGCGTAAACTAGAGGTCTATCGACGCGAACAAATTCAACTTAATTTGGTAACAACCTTATTTAGTAGTGATATTATAAGTTCTCCTTTATTACCTGGTTTTAGCTGTACTGTAAACCAGTTTTTTCCTGTATAAATTTTAGGTTGAATGGAAAAACAAATCTCAAGTAGCGGATTAACTAAAGTCCAAGTACTGATTATGGCGATCGCAGCCGGTGTCTGTGTTGCTAATGTTTATTATAATCAGCCAATCCTCAAAGATATTGCATCATCTTTTCGAGTCACTGAAGGCGAAGCGGGTAGCATCTCTGTGCTGACGCAAGTTGGTTACGGCTTGGGGCTTTTCTTTTTAATCCCCTTGGGCGATAAAATCAACAAGAAAAAATTAATTCTTTGTTTACTGACATGTTTGTTCTGTTTGTTGATAGCCATGATGTTTTCACAAAACATCATCCAAGTTTGGATATTGAGCGTAGCAATTGGGATTGCGACAGTCTCCGCTCAGATTATTCTTCCTTTAGCGGCAAGTATAGATAGAGTAACTACAGGCCAAACCGTAGGCAACATTTTTACTGGTATATTGATTGGAGTTTTAGGAGCAAGGGTTTTTAGTGGATATATTGCTGAATGGTTTACTTGGCGTTATGTATATGGATTTTCGGCAGTAATGATTTTAATTATTATTGTGTTATTAAATATATATTTGCCTAATATCAAAAATGAATTTAATGGTTATTATTTGGAATTATTAAGCTCAACACTTCATCAATTAAAACGGTTTTCATTATTAAGAGAAGCGTCTTTAATTAGCGGGTTATTGTTTGGTGTTTTTTGCTCATTTTGGACAACGCTGACTTTCCATTTAAGTGGAGCGCCTTTTAATTTTCAATCTGACACAATTGGGATGTATGGCTTTGTAGCGATCGCAGGTGCATTAATGGCACCAGTTTTTGGTAAAATAGCTGATCAAGGTAACTCGCAACGTTCCTTGACTATTGCTGTATCGATGGTGATTGCAAGTTTAGTAATTGCTAAAATTGCTTCTAATTCTGCATTAGCGATCGCGGTTGCTGTATTGTTAGTAGATGTGGGTGTACAGGCAGTCCAAGTCACCAATGTTGCAAGGATATACACTCTTGATCCTCAATCAAATAGTCGCATCAATACAGTTTACATAACTATCTATTTTATTGGCGGTTCCGTAGGTACTAGTATTGGTCTATTATGTTGGAATCTTGGTGGCTGGAATTTGGTAACTTGGCAAATGTTATTTTTTACTTTGCTTGCATTTTTTGTTATCGTCAGACCTAAAATAACCACAGCAAGATAAAATTAAATAATAACAAAAAATCGCGGCAAAAAAGTCAAATTAAGCTACTAAAAATCTTTTTTAGTAGTAATACTATAATTATTCTCTATTGCCTGGTTTTCGCTGTACTGTAGTCAAAATTTTTCTCCATAAAATTTTATTTTTTGGAAATATACACACTGATTATTTCCGAAAAAAAATGTGAATAATTTCCCGTAAGATATCGCTTTGCAGCAATCGCTAAATTGTCTCGTCCTCAAAGCGATATCTAGAGAAAATCAGCTTATATTATGAAAAACTGGGGATTTCAGAGTTAGAATCTTTTGATATCGCAGTAGACAGCGATGGTGAAGTTTTTTGGCTTTTTGCAGACAGAATTGCTAGCAATTTAGGCAGTGCAAGGCAAGCAACAGTATTTAGCAGCGTCAGTAATATACCATCGGTTAAACTCATGTGCGTTCGTCCTTATTTCAAAATTGGTGTTTACTATATTTTTAGTTTGAAGCAAAATTAGTACAATTGCTTCAAAGCAGTATTTTAATTTCTTTTATCGGTTATAAGCTAACTAAATATATTCTGATAATTTAAAGTTGATTAGTAAAATCTCTTTTTTCTCTCTGTGTTCCGCCAGTTGCTACAACAGAGAACCTGCTTACAGCACTGAACTCACTGCAACACACTGGCTTCTCTGTAGCTATACGGTGAATTAGTCATTAATTTAACCACAGAGATATAGAAAACACAGAGATAAGAGGTTAATGTCTAAAATTGTTATCCACCTTGACAGGGCTAATCTTAAATATTATTTTCTTGACAACCTGAAATTAATTACTATAGTCTATTAATTTACACGTTTTTCAGTAAAAAAAATAATAAGAAGCATGAGCAAGAAAGTTACCATTTTGCTAATAGCAGTATTGGTTACAAATTCTACAGCAGTAAAGCCTTCCACTGGGACAGAAAAGAATCCTACTTTCCTTGTTAATAATATTAATTCTGTAGCTTTGGCTCCAATTAAAATAGGACAAGCTATAGAACCTAGAGTTATAAAGCTTCGTCTTGCAGATTCTGGGGTTTCAGTAGGAAGTGTTTTGTCTTGGGGATTTGCTGGTTTGATTCAAAAAAGATCCACTGATTGGGTTCGTTTAGAAATAACTGATAATCAAGTAAAAGTAGTACATACAACAAGAACAACTAATTGGTTAACTCAGGTTTCTAAATGGTGGGATCATCCTGTTAGAAAAATTGCTTTTAAGCCAGATTCTTGTCAAGTAGATAGCTTGTCAAATCAAGGTGGCTCAAATATAGAAAATCAACTAAGAGATATAAAAAAGTTATACGATTCTAAATTAATAACAGAGCAACAGTATCAAGAATTGCAGCGTAAAGTTATTAATCAAATAAATACAACGCCAAATCAACCTTCCACTAGCAACTCTGAGTGTGTTTTATTAGGAGAAAATGCGATAGTAAACCTGAAAGATATTAGTTTAGTGACTAAAGGAGAGTTTAAAATTGAATATTTAGAAGGTAATGAATGGAAATATGCAGCTTTTAGAGTACCAGAAAAAGAATATCGAGAGTAGTCTGCAATCAAGAAATTTGCCTAATGAAATCTCGTGCAACTGTTTTAATTGACCCGACAGATCAAATCGTTTTCCATTACACACTACTACATTCTTCTTGGCTAAACCAAATTGAAATTTGGTTTAGTATTTTGGTACGGAAGTTACTAAGAAGAGGCAGTTTCAAGAGTCAGGATGACCTTAAAACTAGAATTATTGCTTTTATTGACTACTTTAATCAAACAATGCCTAAACCTTTCAATTATACATATAAGGGTAAAGTTTTGGCCGTTTAATACTCGGTTTATTTCCGCCGTGCTGTACTAGTGGTTTGTCAAGTTTCATTTACTAAGTTCGTAGTTAGCGCTGTCTTTGCTAAAGCGCTAACTACGAACAAAATAACAATATAAGAGATTTGACGAAATTAGAAAGAGTTAATTTAATAGTTCGTCGTCGAAGTACTGAGTAATTTCTCTTGGCAAACAGTCCATCAATTCGGAGAACATTTAGCACAGAAATCAGGACTGAATTTACAAAATTGACTACCTGTTACTGGGTAAGCTGTACAATAAGGAAAACTGGTAAGTTCAATTTTGGCTGTTTGTAATTTGGAACCATCCTGTAACGCTTCGGTAAGTTTGGTTTTCTCAGCCAAAATGATAGCTAAAATTTTAGGTAACGCTATGCAAGCAGCAATATTGAGCAGCGTTAGCATTATTGTGTCTATAAAATTCATAGGTAATCATCTCCTGTGAAAAATAGGCGTAGGCGTAGGCCGTCGTAGACATCGCTGTTCTTAGATGCAAACACAATCCATTGCTTGCACTCTATGTAAATTAACTTTACCATAAACTTTTGTAAATATAAACGTGGAATTCCTGGAATTATCATACACAGAAGGGAATGTAGATAATAAGGATAGATATTGTAGCGTAATAACAAAATAAGCTGGAAAATAATCAGTTTACGATACTTAGGTAAGGTGTTATGTCAAAAACCCAAACCGCGTCTTCTTTTTTATCTAACATTAGTGAACGAGAACGCCAAGCATTAAAGCGGGTGGTAGATTACACAAATGTGGAATCGCTGCCAGAAATTTGGCCTTTGGCCGCTCAACAATTTGGTAATATTGTCGCCCTCCACAACCCTCACGCTAAACCAGAAGTAGCAATTACTTATACCCAGCTAGCAGAGCAAATGCAACTATTTGCTGCTGGGTTGCAGTCCTTGGGAATAAAAGTAGGCGATCGCATTTCCCTAATTGCTGACAATAGTCCTCGCTGGTTTATTGCCGATCAAGGCATAATGACTGCTGGTGGAGTTGATGCAGTGCGTAGCTCCCAAGCAGAAAAAGAAGAACTACTGTTTATCATTGCCAATAGCGGCAGTACAGCGATCGTCGTTGAGGATTTAAAAACACTTAAAAAACTACAAGACCGCCTCAACGATTTACCAATTCAAGTGGTAATCTTACTTTCCGATGAAACACCACCTACAGGCGAAACCCTAAAGGTACTCAACTTTGCTCAGTTGATCGAAATTGGGGTAAATCATAATTTTGTGCCAGTCAAGCAAAATCGTGACGCTCTGGCAACCCTAATTTACACCTCCGGCACTACGGGTAAACCCAAGGGTGTAATGCTGTCTTATAACAACTTGATGCACCAAGTGATAACTTTTGGGACAGTATTGCAACCAAACGCGGGTGATATGGTTCTTAGTATCCTGCCTTCGTGGCACAGCTATGAACGAACTGTTGAATATTACCTACTATCTCAAGGTTGCACACAAGTTTATACCAACTTGCGCTCCGTAAAAGCAGACTTGAGACAATTTAAACCCAATTATATGGTCGGTGTACCCCGCCTATGGGAATCGATTTATGAAGGAGTGCAAAAGCAGTTCCGCGAACAACCAGCCAAAAAGCAACGCCTAATTAAATTTTTATTGGGCATGAGCGAAAAATATATTAGAGCGCGGCGAGTTGCTCAGGGATTAGATTTAAATAATCTTCATGCTTCAGGCATCGAACGATTAGCAGCTAGGATACAAGCAGCGGCTTTATTACCCCTCCATGCCTTGGGAGAACGACTGGTTTATGCCAAGGTGCGAGAAGCCACTGGAGGACGAGTTAAGCAGATGATTAGCGGCGGCGGTGCCCTTCCCAGACACATAGATAACTTCTTTGAAATTATTGGTGTGCAGATTTTGCAAGGCTATGGCTTGACAGAAACCTCTCCTGTTACCCATGTGCGGCGTCCTTGGCGAAATTTGATTGGCGCATCAGGGCTACCACTCCCGGCTACAGAAGCTAAAATCGTCGATCCTGAGACAAAAGCACCTTTACCAATAGAAAAGCGAGGCTTGGTATTATTGAAGGGGCCGCAGATTATGCAAGGCTATTACCAAAATCCGCAAGCGACGGCGAAAGCAATTGACGCTGAAGGTTGGTTTGATAGCGGCGATTTGGGTTGGCTGACACCACAAGACGACTTAGTGCTGACTGGCAGGGCAAAGGATACGATTGTATTGACCAACGGCGAAAACATCGAGCCACAGCCGATCGAAGATGCGTGTTTGCGATCGCCATACATCGATCAAATTATGCTCGTCGGCCAAGATCAGCGCAGCCTGGGAGCCTTAATTGTCCCCAATGTCGAAGCCTTAGAAAAATGGGCAGTAAGTCAGAATTTGATACTGGATACGCCCAATAACCAGGTAACTTCCTCAGATAGTCAAAAAATTGACTTCGAGAGTAGAATGATCCAGGATTTATTTCGCCAAGAATTGAAGCGGGAAGTCCAAAATCGTCCAGGTTATCGACCGGATGACCGCATCGGGACATTCAAACTCATCCTGGAACCGTTTTCCATCGAAAATGGCTTGATGACACAAACACTGAAAGTTCGCCGACATGTCGTCACGGAACGCTATCGCGATATTATTGACGGCATGTTTGCCTGATCATTCCACCTGCTAACTGTAAAGAGTGAACGTGAAATATTTATGGATGTCTCCAAGTCTAATTTGCTTCTGAAACGCGTCGTCAACGTCAAAGTTATTGTGACTCCTCTCTGGAAAGAGGAAGTACAACAGCAGCTGCAAACACAAATCAATCAACTTGATCAGCAGTTGCAACAGCTAGACGTTGAAGGACAAAGAGCGATCGCGGCAATTCAAAAACAGAGTCTACAACCACCAGGCCCCCAGACCCTCCAACAAATTGACAATATCCAACTCCAAGTCAATCAAAAGAAAAGTGAATTTCTAGAGCAGAAAAATCAATTGCTGCAAAACCTCCAGCAAGTACAGTTTCTCCAGCAAGATCAGGAAGTCAACCAATTTCAAATGGAAGGCTTTTTCCGGGTAGAAACCGGTGATAACCTGATTAGCAAAATGCAGGTAGAAATCGTTCTGCGCGATGGCGTTGTAGAAGAAATTCGCGGCGACATTTAAATTTGTCATTTGTCCGTTGTCATTTGTTTTGTGAGCAATGACTAATGACCAATGACTAATCACAGATGTGATTTAACTTTGTTTGGGAGCGGCTTCCAGCCCAACATTCTCTCTGGGAGCCAGCCCAAACAATTTGCCAGACTGGGGGTGAACTGATCAAAAGCGATCGCCCAAAGGTGGTCATCTCAACTCGATATTTAACTGTATCAACTGAATCATCACCCTGTTTGATTTGTGTAATCGTCACTAAGGCCTGATTTCGTTGCGGATAAGCTACTTCTACCTTTCGCGTTCCTCCCACCGATGCTATGTCCTCAAAAGCGTTCAGGGCGAGGGTAGCAGGATCACTACCTTGGAGAGATGAGTTGATCTTTTCTAGAGGTATAGTTTTATAATCGGAACGGTCTAAGTATGCCACAACTTCTTGAGACTGATGTATTGCTCCCACCTGCTGGGCTTGTTCGTTACTAGTCTCAACAATCGGTACAGATGCCTGGCGCTGGGTAATATAAACTCCAGCGCCAGCAGTGGCAAAGATACCAAGTATCACAATCAAAAAGAATTTTAACTTTGCCGACATATAAGTAAACAAGAATTTCAAATAGGTTTATTACCAATTTTGAATTCGAGATGGAACTTCACCTTATATCCTCTACTTGTGAAAAGCTCCTGTATCTTAAGCAGTGGTTATGAGGAATATAAATAGCTCTGTATTATAGACCTCCAATTCATATTTAGGTTCCTGGAGAGACGCGATTAATCGCGTCTGTACAAGAGTTAGGAGTTAGGAGTTTGGAACTCCCTCCATGCCCAATGCCCCATGCCCAATGCCCAATGCCCAATTCCCAATGCCCAATTCCCAATGCCCAACCTAAAATATAAACAGTCCAAAACTCTCCCGCCAAGATACAATTCGATCTGATAAAAGCTGTTAAAGTCCATAAACCATTGATTCCCAAGCCACCCTATGAGCATTCACGAAGTATTTATGCCGGCTCTGAGTTCTACCATGACCGAAGGCAAAATCGTCTCCTGGGTGAAATCGCCAGGTGACAAAGTGGAGAAAGGCGAAACAGTGGTGGTTGTAGAGTCAGATAAGGCAGATATGGATGTAGAAACCTTCTATGAGGGATTTCTTGCCCATATCATAGTTGAAGCTGGTGAAACTGCCCCGGTAGGATCTGCGATCGCCTTCATCGCCGAAACGGAAGCTGAAATTGAACAGGCGAAATCTCTTGCCAATTCCGGCGGTATAGCTGCTAGTGCGACCTCATCCCCTGAACCAATCCCCGTCACAGCCACAGCTGCAACACCTGCCTTAGCCTCTCAAAACGGGTCTAACCACAAAGAAGGAAGGCTTGTAGCTTCACCTCGCGCCCGCAAGTTAGCTAAAGAACTCAAAGTTGATTTAACTACACTCCAAGGTAGTGGCCCCTACGGTCGCATTGTCGCCGAGGATGTAGAAGCATTGTCCAATAAGGGCAAGCAACCCGCCCCTGCCCCAGTTGCCCCACCCGCACCTGTACCAACTAGTGCCCCATCTACACCCCCAGCAACTCGCACACCAGCACCCGCGCCAGTAGTAGCGGCTGTTCCTGGTCAAACCGTGCCTCTAACTACCTTCCAAAATGCCGTAGTGCGGAACATGGTAGCCACCATATCCGTGCCCGTTTTCCGTGTCGGTTATACAATTACCACCGATGGATTAGACAAACTTTATAAACAAATTAAATCCAAAGGCGTGACAATGACAGCCCTACTGGCGAAAGCTGTAGCGGTAACATTGCAAAAACATCCACTTTTGAATGCTAGCTACTCAGACCAGGGTATTGTTTATCATTCTGATATCAACATTTCCGTAGCAGTCGCTATGGATGATGGCGGATTAATTACACCTGTGCTGCAAAATGCAGATGCAGTGGATATTTATTCTCTATCGCGTACTTGGAAGTCTTTGGTAGAACGTGCGAGGGCAAAACAACTACAGCCTCAAGAATACAACAGTGGTACTTTTACCCTGTCTAACTTGGGAATGTTTGGCGTAGACAAGTTTGATGCAATTTTGCCACCTGGGCAAGGTTCAATTTTAGCGATCGGGGCATCCCGTCCGCAAGTGGTAGCAACACCCGACGGTTTATTTGGCGTGCGGCAACAAATGCAAGTAAATATTACTTCTGACCACCGGATTATTTACGGTGCCCATGCTGCGGCGTTCTTGCAAGATTTAGCGAAATTGATTGAGACAAATCCTCAATCTTTGACAATGTAATTTTGAAAAGACACCCAATTTAAATGTTAGCGCTATCAGTGAACAGCAGTTTTCGTAGAGTAGCGCTAACAATAAATAATACCTACACTTAAATTTTTTATGGACAAACTATGTAAAGGTGTGGCTATATCACGTCTCTACATTAGTTTCTCTCCAAACTGATATCACAGTGACATACTACAACACTCTTAAATATCTGGTTGAGCAGTATCCAGAAGATTTTATCCGCTACTTACTTGTATCTGAGGCAACGGATATCCAGATTCTCAAAACAGAATTAAATCAAGAACCAATTCGTGCCGACTCAGTAACTTTTTATAAACTGCTAATCAAATACTGCATTTAGAGTTTCAAACTTTACCAGCATCGACTCCACCCTTGCCACTGCGGATGTTGGACTATTGGGTGCGGCTATATAGACACTCTATTTGTTCAGTCGATTCACTTAAAACAATCATTTATTCCTCAGCGTACCTCTGGACTTACCTCAGCGTCCCTTTGCGTTTAAAAAAATAAAAAAGGTGGGCATTACCCACCCAACAAACTTATCCTTTCACACAAAGAACTTGCTTGAGTGTTGCTACAACCTCAACCAAATCCGCTTGATTTGCCATAACTTGTTCTATCGGTTTATAAGCACCAGGAATTTCATCTAACACACCCTCATCTTTGCGGCATTCTACGCCATTTGTTTGCTCTATTAAATCATCAAGTGTGTAGACATTTTTTGCCTTATTTCTAGACATCAAACGCCCTGCACCGTGGGAACAAGAACAGAAGCTATGAGCATTACCTTTACCCTTAACGATGAAAGACTTTGCCCCCATCGAACCAGGAATAATCCCATAATCTTCAGTTTGGGCGCGGACTGCACCTTTACGAGTAACGTATACATCCTCGTCAAAATGCACTTCTTTTTCGGCGTAATTGTGATGACAATTAACCTGCAATAAAGGTTTAGTTGCTTTCCCACCTACCAAATGCTTCTCAACTATGTGCTTAAAACGCGCCATCATCACATCGCGGTTGACACGCGCATAGTTTTGTGACCATTGCAAATCGTGCCAATATGCTTTGAATTCTGGCGTACCAGCGACAAAATGAGCCAAATCTGGGTCAGGCAATTTATTACCTGCCATTTTTGCTAATTCCCTAGCTGTGTGAATATGACACTGGGCGAGTTTATTGCCAATGTTACGCGAACCAGAATGCAGCATCAGCCAAACTTGATTCTCTGTATCGAGGCACACTTCAATAAAGTGATTTCCTCCACCGAGAGAACCCATCTGTTTCATTGCTTTACTTTGCAGGTCTTGCACGCCGCGATGCAAGTCTTTAAAATCTTCCCAGTGTTGCCAGTTGGTGACAGATTTTTCAATATCTTTATTTTCGTTGAATCCAGTCGGAATTGCTGCTTCAATATCCAGGCGAATTTTCTTCAGTTTACCTTCTAGTTGTTCGGCGGTAAATGATGTTTTGATAGCGCTCATTCCACAACCAATATCCACACCAACTGCTGCTGGTATAATCGCTTCTTTTGTTGCAATTACAGAACCTACTAAAGCACCTTTTCCTAAGTGAACATCTGGCATTAATGCCAGATGCTTAAATACAAATGGTAGCGATGCCACATTCTTTGCCATCTTGGTTTCTTCTGGCCCCAAGGAGTGATTTGCCCAAGATAATACGGGTGCTGGTGTGGTAATTTCTAACTTTTCGTAGGGCATAATTGTTTCTATTTTGGATTTTGAATTTTAGATTTTCGATTGGGTCGATGTCACCACATATTTGGATCTGAAGCCCTGTGCTTCACGCAATGCTTTAAAGTAATGAGTAAGGAGTAATGAGTAATGAGTAATGAGTGGATGAAAAATGGGTATTTACTCATTACTTATTACTCATTACTCCAGAATCACAGTGCGTTCACGGCCGTGAGAATGTCACTGATAAGTATCGATATGACTTATAACTTATTATCGATAGGACTAGTATTTGGTTTTTGAAATAAGTTCTGTGGGTTTGTTGTAAGGCATCGATTTCAAATTGACATACTACTAGTTAGTTGTAGCAATTTAAATGTTATATTGTCTTTCATTTTGTTCGCTCAATTTTCGTGAAGCTGAAGAACTACTTTTAGAGAGTAGCTTCTTTGTATTATAAGTGTAACTAAAATAGTTACAAGCGTCAACCCAATACCACAGACAGAAAGCAGATGTTTCATAAATGTATTAAAATTTGTAAAGAAAATTACTTTACTTAAGTAAACTTTTAAAGTTCTGACACAATATGGCAGTGCGTCAAGATACAATCTGGGAACGTTTTTTATCCCCTGTAGTGCGTCTTTTGATTGATGAAGACGGGTTACGGCGTTACGCTGATAGTATTGACTGGGAGAAAGAGAGCGATCGCTATCGACGAGATGATGTGATAATTCCGGCGTACTACAGTAGTCAAAATTTTCACGGTGTTACAGGTGGATATCTCAATTCCAGTGCAGCAGTTACTTACGATCCGATTACCCAATATGTTCTGCCACCGAATGAAAGTATTGTCCGTCAAGCTTTAGTTGATGCCGTCAAGGTGAAACCACGACGCATACTTGATTTAGGTTGCGGCACAGGTTCCACGACTTTAATGTTAAAGCAGGCTTTCCCCCAAGCAGAAGTTATTGGTTTAGATTTATCACCCTATATGCTGGTAAGGGCAGAAGATAAAGCTAGAAATGCCGGTTTAGATATAGTCTGGCGACATGGAAATGCTGAAAAAACTGGTTTGAGGGATGCTTCTTTTGACTTAGTAACAGCTTCTTTGCTATTCCACGAAACACCAAACGCGGTGTCACTAGCAATTTTGCGGGAAAGCTTCCGGTTGCTGGTAACTGGAGGGCAAGTATTGATTCTAGATGGCAATCAGAAGACTCTGCGTCAGCTAGAATGGCTTAATGATGTTTTTGAGGAGCCATATATTCGTGAATATGCTGCTAATAGTATAGATGCGAATATGGGTGCAGTCGGATTTGAAGCAGTGCGATCGCAGGATGTATGGTGGATAAATCAGGTAACTAGTGGCGTTAAACCAATCAAAACCGAAAATGTCCGTCATTATACTCCCACATCAGTAGATAATAATGATTTGGAGGGACTTGGATCTCCAGCGTTTGGCATAATGGCATGAGTTTAAAGGCAGTTCTTTTTGATTTTAATGGTGTGATCATTAACGATGAGCCAATCCATCTGCAACTGATAGATGAGATTCTCATTGAAGAAAATCTCCAACCCCAAAAGGTGAGTGAGCGTCAAGCTTCTTTAGGACGTAGCGATCGCGCTTGTTTTCAGCAACTACTCGCGAATCGTGGTAGAGTCGCTAACGAAAGCTATTTAACTCAGTTGTTGTACCGCAAAGCCCAAGCCTATGTGGTGGAACTAGAGAAAATAGAGAAACTGCCTTTATATTCAGGTGTAGAAGACTTAATATTTCAGGTGCGATCGCGGAATCTGAAATTAGGACTAGTCAGTGGCGCTATTCGCCAAGAAATAGAATTGGTACTCCACCGAGCTAAACTAGCCGAGCATTTTAAAATTATCGTCGCCGGTGATGACATCACCACCAGTAAACCAGAACCCGATGGTTATCTACTGGCAGTGAAACACCTGAATAAAGAATATCCGGAATTGAATCTTCAACCACACGAATGTCTGGCAATTGAAGATACTCCAGCTGGTATCGAGGCGGCGAAGCGATCGCAAATGCAAGTTGTTGGTGTAGCAAATACTTACCCATTCCACATGCTCCAACGCTGCTGCAACTGGACTGTTGATTATCTCAGTGATTTAGAACTCGAACGGGTGCAGAAAGTTTATTCTCAAAAAGAGCCTCAGCCATCGGTAACTGAGTGTTAGAATACTCTATGGTGATAGTGGATTGAGTTAAAGAGTGATATTACTCTTGACTTGATACCGATCAAGGGGAATTAGCTCAGTTGGTAGAGCGCTGCGATCGCACCGCAGAGGCCATCGGTTCAAATCCGTTATTCTCCATGTGTCCATTAAATAATTTGTACATTCGCAAATTCAATGTCGCAATTTGCAAATTCATGTCGTTATTAACTAGATAATATCGTTCGTCTATCCCGAATTAAAATTTCAAAGATATTCCCTGGTTCACACTCAATACGGTTCGGCTAATTTCCTAAAATATGGATCAAAAAATTAATTACTAGTTAATATTGAGGCAAGAAGGTCAGGACGAGACAGATGTGGGCAATGTCCAGAAGGTAGCTCAATTGCATCGACTCCTAAGCGCTTGCGTGCAGCGTAGCGCGACCATGTAGGAGATATTATGCGATCGTTGCTACAAACAATATATTTACGCTCAACATGCGGCAAAGCTTTTAGAGGATTCGTTTCAAATATATATGCCATAGATTGTTGCGGACGACTTTTCAAGATTGCCCACTGTGCTACATCCGGTTGACAATCATGAAAGAAAAAATCCCTTAATACTGCTTCGTCTGAATAATCTTTGCCTACGGAAGCTGGTTCATATATATCAGGCTCATTGTAGAATTGTTCGAGTTTACTTGGGTCTTTTGGCTGGTAATTGAATGATTTGAGCGTATCAGAATCAAGACGATGAGAAAATTGATCGAGTGTACTGACTCCAGGATATGGAAGTAGCGCAGCCACAAACACTAGTTGACGCACTTTTACCGCTTCTGCAACCAAGGGAATTATAGTACCAGCCATTGAGTGACCGACTAGCACAATATCATCATCAGTTTTTGGCAGCGCTTGAATTACTGTATTCGCAAGTTGGGACAAAGTAGCAGATGCATTTTCAATTGGCAAATCCATTGCTACAGTTTTGTGACCCTGTGTTTCTAAGTAGGGAATTAGCAAATCCCAACACCAGGTAGCTTGGAAGGCACCGTGAACTAGACAATATAGACTCATATCAATTGAATAGTGGTAAGTTGGTAGACATAATTAAATATAAAATAAACTCCTAGTTTGTAGTGAGCGATTTATCGCTCAGAGCAAGGATTATCAGGACTAAAGTCCTTACCCTTCGGGTTCGTTAGTCGCTCATGGGGGAAACCCCCAAGACCGCGCTAACTCACTACAAACTCTAAATTTATTTATGCCTAGATACTGAATGGTGAACGAGTTGTTTAACTTATCTTATTTTTTAGCAAATTTTAAAACTTGACCAGGTAAGTTACATTAGCACCTGCAATATATTTAAACAGCAGTTAAAACAGGCTGAAAAGGTTGCAATAAAATACCTAAAAGTTTATCAACTTCTTTAATATAGTATTCAGTCGAATCTATATAAACAGTCGTCTCTTCTAAAAATAAAAACTTCCAGTTAGTTCCACTAGTAACCGAGCCGTAAATTCGCCCAACTTCATTGCCTTGATTTTGATTGAACAGTTGCGCTGCAATCATTGCCGCTACACATTGACCCAGACCGCCGATAATATCTTCTTTTTTCGCTTCAAAAATAAACATTACCGGAGCAGAAAGAAATAATTGTTCCTGGGAATTGCTGATGATGTAATCGCAAAAGCCTTGTAAGCCTTGAGTCGCATCAACATTAAATTCATTTCCAGAGAATAGTGATATTTTATTATTTAATAATCGTCTGACTTCTGCGAGGATTGGTGCAATTAAAAACTCTGACCTGGCTTTTTCGGTTGAAATTGCAGTTGCTAAAGGGATGTAATCTATTAAAATTGTTCTGAGAGTTTCTGATGGTGTAATAGGTTTTGTATCAGCAAATAAATTCCGAGTTTCATCGAGTGTTAAATCAAAACTCTTTTTCACCTTAGCGAGACTAAAATCGCTGTATGCCATCCTTCCACCTTGTGATTATTTATAGCAGTTCTCGAATGGAAGCAACACTTTTAACCTCTCTCCAAACCTCTCTCCTAAGAGGATGTTTTAAAAGTCGAAGCGAGTCAAAAATTATGCCAGTCGCCTGACCATAATCCGGATCATCGCAATGTAAATAAAAGTCTCAGAGGTTTCTGGTAGTCGTTCATAATCTTTACTTAAACGCCGACACCAGTTAAGCCAGGCTTTGTTGCATGAAACAGAAAAAAGGCACACCAACTCTTAGCAGAGTTAGTAATTATTTTTCCACTTTGTAGCTATCTGGCTTGCCTAACTGAATCATGCGATTAAGTGCAGCACATTGCAGAAATAACTCAACAGCTTGATTGTCAAAAAAGCGTCGTCTTAGCTTACCCCCAAAAATAATTTTTAGTCGAAACATAGCTGTTTCAGACAAAGAACGTCGATGATATCTACTTTCTTGCTTCCATTGCTGGCGACCAATTTGATGTATCCGACGCAAATTTTCATCTCTTTGATGTGGAGGCAGTTCAGAGTTATGAGGCTGTTGAATCTGAGCGTTACTGCGAGGTGGAATCACTGCTTTGGCTTGGCGTTGAGTGATTGTGTCGTAACTTTTGTTTGTGTCATAACCGCCATCACCAGATACTTGTTCAATATTGGAGTCAATCTGCTCCAACAAGTCGGGTAGTACCTCGCAATCAGCTACATCATTAGTAGTCACCACCGCAGCCAAAATCTCTCCGCTTCCTTGATCAACTCCCAGATGCAACTTCCGCCACGTCCGTCGTTTACCTACCCCATGTGTGCGAACTTTCCATTCTCCTTCACCATACACTTTTACCCCAGTTGAATCCACTACAACATGGATTGCGTCATCCTTTGGGATTACGGGCAGTTCCACCGATAAATTGCTCAAACGACGGCATAGGGTGGAGTGATCTGGTACCTTCAACTCAATTCCCATCAAGATAAACAGTGATTCTAGAAATCCTTCCGTCTGCCGCCCTGCTAAGTTAAATACCGATTGTACAGTTCCCATCGTAGCGATCGCCACGTCACTGTAATAGTTGGAGGCTCCTTTCCGTCCTGTTTTCTTTTCGTTGCGCCACTGTTCGATTACTTCTTCACTCACCCAGAAAGTCAGGCTCCCTCGCTGCTTGAGCGCCGCATCATATTCCTGCCAGTTACGGACTCTGTAGTTAGTTTTGGCTTTCGTCTTCATAGTCCAACTAAGAAACTAGGAGGGGATTAGTAGAGGTAGGAAGGAATAAGTAAAATTTACCATTTTTCTCTATTCATGCAACAACGCCGTTAAGCCAACCAAAAGTTCGCTCAACAACCCAGCGCTTTGGTAAATGGACAAAACCTTTCTTTTCCAAGGGTCGAAGCACAATTTCCACAATCCAGCGAAACATATCCATCACCCAACGCATAAATTCTTCGCCTCGGTATCCTCCATCCATCCAAATAGTGTGCAACCGCTTTACCTGATTTCCCGTATCATGAACTCGTTTGAGGACTTGTTTAGCTCCTTGGCGCTCTGGAAGGCTTGCAGAGGTAACTAACACTCGTAAAACTAGTCCTAGTAAATCTACACTCAGATGTCGTTTCCGACCGTGTATTTTTTTGCCTGCATCATAACCTACCTCTTGGGATATCATGGTTGCTGTTTCCACCGATTGACTATCGACTGCTGCTTCTGACGGGCTAGGTTCACGTCCTGCTGCCACGCGAGTCCATTGGTATAATTTGTCGTGAATTTTTAACCAAGTTCCATCTTGGCTCCATCTCCAAAAATAACCATAAACAGTAGACCATGCAGGAAAATCCCCTGGTAATCCTCTCCAAGTACATCCTTCACAAAGTACGTAGAGAATAGCATTGACAACGGTGTATATAGCTATCCTACGAGGCCGACCCCCTGCTTTCGGTAAGGGAAACTCTTTTTCAATCAATTCCCACTGTTCCCAACTCAGGTTACTACGATATGCTTTAGTCATTTGCTCACAAGGTGCTGATGCTTATAATTTCAGCTTAAGCCTTGTGAGCTTTCTTACAATTGCCCCCCACTTTTAAAACATCCTCTAAGAGGAGACAGGCTTTGAATCTTACTCCCCAACGCTAGCAGGGAAGGGGCTGGGGGTTAGGTCTTACTTAGCTTGATTCGCTAACTCTTTCGCTCTGGCGTGGGAATCAAACTTTAATTTATTATCCCACTGCTGTGCTTTGCCAAACTTTTCAACAGCGCCATTAATATCATCATTTCGCGCTAACTTTTCACCTTGGATGACTAACACTGTTGCACCTTGCGTCAAACGAGATGGAGTTTGGCATGATTGCAACTCTTCTAACACTTCTGGATGGGTAATGAGGTAATTATTCAGCAAACTGCAACCACTGAGTAATAAATTATCGAAATCCAAATCCCAAATTTTGATGGTTTTGTCATAACTAGCGGAAGCTAACTGTTGTCCATTGGGACTGAAAGCGACGCTAATAACCGCATGGCTATGACCAGTAAGGGATTTGAGGAGTTGACCACTGCTGACATCCCAAATTTTGATGGTCTTGT
>NZ_JAWJTF010000123.1:0-363 GCF_048836525.1 Nostoc sp. CALU 546 | reverse complement strand
TTGATGGTCTTGTCATAACTAGCAGAAGCTAACTGTTGTCCATTTGGGCTGTAGGCGATGCTAATGACCCCATCGCTATGACCAGCAAGGGATTTGAGGAGTTGACCACTGCTGACATCCCAGATTTTGATGGTCTTGTCATAACTAGCAGAAGCTAACTGTTGTCCATTTGGGCTGTAGGCGACGCTAATGACCCCATCGCTATGACCAGTAAGGGATTTGAGGAGTTGACCACTGCTGACATCCCAGATTTTGATGGTCTTGTCATAACTAGCAGAAGCTAACTGTTGTCCATTTGGGCTGTAAGCGACGCTAATGACCCCATCGCTATGACCAGTCAAGGGATTTGAGGAGTTGACCACT
>NZ_JAWJTF010000020.1:70570-107618 GCF_048836525.1 Nostoc sp. CALU 546 | reverse complement strand
TAGAGTGTCGTTTCCTGTACCCCCGTCAAGTGTGTCATTGCCATCTCCACCGTTTAAACTGTCGTTCGCCGTCCCACCTGCGAGGGAATCGTTACCAGCCAAACCATTTAAGGTATCGTTACCGGAGGTACTATTGGCATTACCACCACTAGCCCAACCAACTATCGTGTCATTTCCTGAAGTCCCATTTCTTGTATCAGGGCCTGTAGTGCCGAAAATAAATGCCATGTTATCTCTCCTAAATTTTTCACGAATGGGTAAGTTTAGCCTTAGTCAAAGAACTATTCATCAGTTCAATGTAGATTACTTGCTATTTGCGTAATCTAATGTTGTTAAACATTAATAATTTGGTTAGGAACTTCTAAATAAAAATATCCAATTACCTATTGTAGGCTGACGTGAAAAGCCTGCCCTGCTTGCAAACGAGCCGTACGGTTACTCTACAAAATTAGATAATTCCTTTCCTAATAATCCTTTAATTGATTACGCAAATAATTAAGTAATTAGATAAACTATTTTGGTTATTTTCCTAAGCTTTTAACCTATCTGTAATTATTTAATTACCATGAAGTACAAGGTTACACAAAGTCCTTTATCAAATCTTCAATATTTTAATAGATTACGATTCATAATACATTTATATATTGCATATAAACCTTAATTAAATGTTTTTTCAAATATACTGATTTTTTAGTTTACGTTGCGAGCTTTTTTAGTTTAATGCGCTACTGTCGTTCACTTAGGCTTCAAAAAAAGATTTATTTGTTAAATAAAATTATTTTTAATTAAAAAAAATAATTTTATATTATAGAAATGTATTTTTATATATATAAGTTTAGCTAATGTATTTCTTAGTAAATTTTTGTTTTAAAAAACATTTAAGCTTTACATAAATTTTATATAGCTATTTGAGATCGGAAAATTAGCGATGCCTGCGGTAGGCTGTGCCTAGGCATACCCGCAGAAACCGTAGAAATAAATCTCAATGAGCAAAAGTCTATAGGACTCATATTTGATTATTGAAATATACATAGGGTGTGTTACGCCAAAGGCTAACGCACCACCCAAAGGTTTTGGTGGGTTAGGCTACGCCATAACACTACTTAGATTTTTTCAGAAATCAAATCATAGTCTTATATATAGACAAAAGTTTTATATTTTGATCTAAAAAGAGTAATCAAGTAGCGGTAATTTTAGACTTATAGGTTGAACTATTTCGTTTTAGTTTGAATATTTTGATTGTGAAAACACGTGGATTTACATAGTTTTATCCAGGTATTTTAATTTCAAAGTCAGAGATGAATAACAAGAATTATTAGTTGAAAAGAAGCGTTGCATGACTATTTTAGGAAACAGCATTAAATGATAAGCTGAACTTTCAAGCATTTATCTCAAACTTTAAGAGCTACCTCTCGCTTCAGAAATATTGAAATCAGGAGAATTGAAAATGTCTCTTGTCAAAAGAGATACAAGATTGCTTAACAAAGTGAAACTTATCTTATGGATAGTGGGGACAGTATTTACTCTATTTGCTTGTTCAAGCATTGGACTATTAGCAAACAACTCATCCTTAACTAATCATCCCTTTGTCTGGGTAACTTCAAATTTAGAAAGGATAAAACGAGAAGACCTACCAAAAAGTAAAACCCGCATTGATTTATATGCTGCCCGTGGGGAATATGAACCCTTTCAAATCGGAATCCGCGCACCAAATAGTGGACTGACAAACGTTAATATTTCAGTCTCAAACTTATCTGGCCCAAACAATCAAGTAATTCCCAATAGTAATATTACGCTCTACCGAGAACATTACGTTAAAGTTACTCATTCCAGCCCTAACAAAAAAGGCAGTAGCAATCCCCCTTTAGGTACTGGATGGTATGCTGATGGGCTAATTCCATTTCTGAATCCTGAAAACCAAGCAGATATTAAGGATGCTGAATTAGATGCAGTTCCATTTAATCTTAAAGCTAGGAATAACCAACCAATTTGGGTAGATATATTTGTACCCCGCGACACTCAAGCTGGTGAATATAATGGCACTTTTACTGTTAGCAGTGACCAAGGAAAAGTTACAGGCGAAATCCACCTAAAAGTTTGGAATTTTGAGTTACCGATAAAACCATCGCTTAATTCTGAGTTTACTTTTTATGAACATAAAGATAAAAGCGACATGGTAGAACTTCTCAAACATAAGTTAATGCCTGACGCGCATTTTGATCCAGCAGATGAACCAGAATTAATGGAGCAATGGGGACTCCGTTCTCGGAGTCTTCCTTTTTGGAGTGGGGCTAATGTTAGTACTTGCAAAATGTCTCCGGCTCCTTCTCTTAAGAAGATTAAAACTACTGCTGCTAAACATGAATCTAGTCTATTTCTCTACACTAGATATGCCGATGAAATTGATAATTGTCCAAATCTGATTAAACCAGTAAAGGAATGGGCGCGAAATTTTCACAAGGCTGGAATCGCAACAGCCTTAGCCATGACTCCTACACCAGCGCTTTATGATGATGGTTCTGGAACTGGACGTTCTGCTGTAGACATCTGGGTAGTATTGCCAGAATCTTATGATGAAGCTCCAAAACAAATATCTGAGGTTCTGCAAAAAGGAGACAAAGTTTGGTCTTACAACGCTTTGGTACAGGATGGCTACTCGCCTAAATGGCAGATAGATTTTGAACCGATAAACTATAGAATTCACCCAGGCTTCATTAGCCAAAGCCTGGGACTGACAGGGATTTTATACTGGCGAGTTGACCTATGGACAAAAGATCCGTGGAACGACATTCAAACTTATTCCCAAGAGAAAGACTATTATCCTGGTGAAGGAATGTTGTTTTATCCTGGCAAACAGGTAGGTTTGACAGGAGTTGTCCCTTCGATGAGACTCAAGTGGCTCAGGGAAGGGGTGGAAGATTACGAATATCTCGAAATCCTCAAAAATAGTAATCGCCACAAGTGGGGACTTCAATTAGCTCGGCGTGTCGGTCTTGACTGGAAAAACTGGACGCGGGATACAAATCTGCTGGAATCAGTTCGACGAGAGTTGGGTGAGGAAATAGAGAAACTCTCTTCTCAATAAGCATCTTGAAATTAAGATTGAGCAAAAAGCCACTTGTACGAAGATACAGCCCTTGTTCTGACTGGTTCCCAGCCTGGAGGCTGGGAATCCATTCTGGGAGGCTCCGCCTCTGGTAGCCTGAATTGAGGCAGAGCTTCTTGGGCTTTTCTTAGTGCCATTCGCCACTTGTACTTAGGTGGCTTTTTTCGCTACGTAGCAAGTACTACTAGCTTCAGCATTGTATATGTCAGTTCGCTTTTTCATTTAAAATAGAATACTGATAAAAACCACTATTTATGGTTCCAATGACTGAAATTTAGATGTTTTATTACTTATCTAAGTAAAATATATTTTTGTATCAAAACGCACTTCAATACGCACTAGTATCTAGGCTCTAGATATGGTATCGCGACTAACAGCCAAATCAACTTTTAGTTTTAAAAGGAATTCAAAAGATGAACCCATCGGAAGAGTACAACCATAATAATTCCTTAGAAGTAGAAAAATGGGGATCTAATTCAGAAATAAATAAGCAGCATTTGAGCAGTAATTATATTAGCGAAAATAGCAACTTAGATAAAGTTAGAGAAATTCTTTTTGGTAATCAAACACGAGATACCGAAAAAAGGTTTGCCCGCTTAGAAGAACGTCTAATTAAAGAATTGGGCAATGTCCGAGATGAAACAAGAAAACGTTTAGATTCCTTAGAAAATTATATCAAACAAGAAGTTGATTCTTTAACAGAACGGCTAAAAAATGAGCAGGGAGAACGTGATGGTCAGCTTAAAGCTGTTGCTGAAGAAAGTAAAAATGTAATTACATCTTTGGAAAATAAGATTAATCAATTTGATCAACAAACTACTAATAGTCAGCGAGAGTTACGTGAGCAGATTCTCAACCAATCTAAAAGCTTACAAGATGATATCCAGCAAAAATCTCAGGAAATCCTAGCTTTATTAGAACGGGAAGCTCAAGAACTTCGTAGGGACAAAACTGATCGCTCCAATCTTGCTGCTATGTTTACAGAGTTAGCCATCCGACTGAATGCAGAAAACAAGTCTTGAAGTAAGCTGGCGCAATTAAAGCTAACTGGTGGAGGCTGTCATTTGTCCTACGCTGCGGGAACGTCTATCTCATTAGTCATTGATAAGGGTTTTAAGCCTATTTACGTTTTATAACATTTTAAATATCCTCTAAGAGTTGATTCTTGATCCATCAATACATCTCTTCTGTTTACAACAGAATGCTACTTCAGATAAATTGTGAATTGAGGGATTTTGGTAATGAGTGACTATTCGACAAATCCAATACCGAAAGCATCCTCTGAAGCTTTGAATAGCAACAGCCAAACCTCCGAAATCAACGATGAACTAACTCTACTCCGCAGTTTGCTTCTAGATATTGAGCCGACTAAACTGAAAAAATTTTATGAGCGATTAGACAACCCTCAAATTCAACCAGAAGATATTAGCCAGATGCTTCCTGAAGCTGTTATCCTGCGGTCAAAGCAAGATAAACAACTTGGACAAGTAATGGTGTCAACTGTGGAAGACGCTATTGAAGTTTCTGTTAAACAAGACCACAATGTGCTTGCAGATGCATTATTTCCAGTGATTGGGCCAGCTACTCGCAAGGCGATTTCCACGGCTCTTGAAGAAATGATGCAATCAATGAATCAAACCCTGGAACATAGCTTATCTCCACAAAGCTTTAAGTGGAGACTAGAAGCGAAACGTACAGGAAAATCATTTGCGGAAATTGTGCTGTTACGGACGTTAGTTTATCGAGTAGAACAAATATTTCTGATTCATAAAAACTCTGGATTATTGCTTCAACATTTAGTAACAACGCAGGTAGCAGTTCAAGATCCCGATTTAGTAGCTGCTATGTTGACAGCTATCCAAGATTTTGTCCAAGATTCGTTCAGTATTCAAAAAGGAGATGGGATAAAGAGTTTACGCTTTGGAGAACTCACGATTTGGATTGAAGAGGGGCCACACGCCTTAGTAGCAGCGATGATTCGAGGAAATCCTCCCCAAGAATTAAGGTTAGTTTTGCGAGAAGCAATAGAAAAAATTCACCTGAAGCTCAGTAGAGAAATTAAAAATTTTACAGGGGAGACAGAAGCATTTCAGCTAAGTAAGCCTTATTTAGAAGCTTGTCTGGTAGTTCAGTATAAATCTCCAGCTAAACAAAATTATACCTATGCCTGGGCTTTCTTGGGTGCGATCGCGATCGCTTGCGGAATTTGGAGCTTTTTTACAATTAGAGAGCAACTCCGTTGGCAAGCCTATCTCCAAAAACTCAACTCTCAACCAGGAATTGTTGTGATAAACTCCCAGAAAGGTTTTGGAAAATACTTTATTTCGGGAATGCGCGATCCCTTAGCAGTAGATCCCAATACATTGATACAACAAACAAATATTAATCCCAAAATGGTAAGTAGCCAGTGGCAACCTTATCTTTCTTTAGAGCCACAATTCACTACCAAAAGAGTTGAACAATTGTTAAGTCCCCCGCAAACTGTATCACTACAAGTTGATAATAATGGTGTTCTTATTGCTACTGGTCATGCCCCCCGCAAATGGATTTTAGAAGCACGGAAATTATGGTATTTTATTCCTGGCATCACCAAATTACAAGACAAAAACCTTGTGGACATAGAACTGAGACAATTAGAATCATACAAAAAACAAATAGAACAAAAAATATTATTTTTTTCAGAAGGGACAACTGAGTTGATGCCTGGTGAAGCTGACAAGTTACCTAATTTATTTATATCCATCCGTAAATGTTTAGATATTGCTAAGTATCTGGGGAAAAATGCACAGATTCAAATAATTGGGCATACCAGTAGTACTGGAACAGAAGGGCAAAATAAGCTGCTCAGTCAAGCCCGTGCTAATAAAATTCTATCTTATTTAAAATCTCAAGGAATTAATATAAACCAATTTAAAGCCACAGGGGTAAGTTATAGCCTACCTTTACAGCCAGAAGTAACACCAGAATCTAAAAAACTTAATCGGAGAGTATCTTTCAAGGTATTCATAGCTAATACCTCTAAATAAAGTTAGATCAATTTATGATTATCCAGAAAAAAATTTGTATGATCGGTGCATTTGCTACAGGTAAAACTAGTTTAGTAGCGAGGTTAGTCCACAGTATTTTTTCAGAAAAATACCATACTACAGTGGGTGTAAAAATTGATAAAAAAACTATAGATATTCAAGATAACAAAATAAATCTTATTCTTTGGGATATTTATGGAGAAGACGAATTTCAAAAATTACAAATGTCTTATTTACGAGGTTCTGCTGGTTATTTATTAGTCGTAGATGGTACAAGGCATAATACTTTAGAACAAGCTTTTGATTTACAAACAAAAGTAGAAGATGCTATTGGAAAAGTCCCCTTTATTTTAGTCATGAACAAATGGGATATAACGGATGAATGGGAAATTGAATCTACTGAAATAGATGATGTTATACAAAAGGGTTGGACTGTGATTAAAACCAGTGCTAAAAATGGTGTCGGTGTAGAAGAAGCTTTTCAAACTATTACTAAAAAAATATTGGATTGCTAAATGTTAGATATTCCTGTTTTTGTAATTACCTATATTCTAAATTTTGTAGTAGCAGATTCTTCTCTTGCCTATCTGTTGGTTAATAAAGATGGCAGCCTCCTAAGTTGGGGTGGGAAGTTGGCAGAATATGGAATTACTAATCTCCGTAAAGGAGAAAATGCAAAAGAGCAAGTTATTTTTCTGGAAGGTCTACTACCACTAGATAATGCCTCCTTATTTATACCATTTATCCAAACAGAGTATGGCAGTTGTGTAGATGTTCATATATTACCGACGAAGGAAGTAGATTGGGTATTGATGTTAGATAGTAGCTGTGATAGAGATTACCTTTTTCCTATTCAACAAAAAGCTAATGATTTCAGACTATTACAGGAAAAATTAAATAGAAATTTAAATTAGTAACCTAGAATCAAAATTAATTGAGCGTAGCAGATATAACCCATGAATACATCTATCACAAATGATATGCTCACCGCTTTAGATATTCTAGCGTTAGAGCAAATTAATAAAGGGCTATTTAAAACAATTGGTAATTTACCTGATTGGTACAATAAATTTTCTTGTAAAGAATTGGCATCAGGGATAAATATATCAATACCGCAAGGAGAGTTTTCTTTTTTAAAGAATTTTTTAATTGATGCTGAAGAATTTTGGATAAACAATAATAATAATGTTAAAAAACTGAGTTCAGGTTTATGGACTGAAATAGATGCCACTGGGCAAGAATATCATTTGAAAGCTTATGCAATTTTTGTCGATAATAGGAAAGTTTTATTAATTGAGGCTTTAGAAGATTCTTATCAAGAACAGCAGTATATTCTACAAAAAGCTAGAGAATATAAGTTAATTTATCAGCAATTGCTCAAAGATAATCAAAAAAAAGATGTTTTAATCCATTGTCTTATCCATGATATAGCAGTGGAATTAAGTGCTATAAATTGCTGTTTTGCACTCCTGGAATTTGAGAATTTAACACCTCAAGGAAAAGAGTATTTAGAAACTGGTATCAAGCAATGTCTAAAACAAGAGATCCTAATTAAGGATACTTTAGATGCTTTTTCTAATGAAGTACTATTACCAGAAAATTCTCCTATTGGTATTGAGGAAGCACCCAATATATTAACTTCCATCCAAGAGGTAATTGAGTTTTTAAAGCCTAGTTTTGCTCTTAATCATATACAATTACAGTTTGCCGCTAACATTGATAAGACAATAGACTGGACAGTTATTGGAGATCAATCTCGTTTAGATAGAGTGATTTCTAATCTAGTAGAAAATGCTTATCGTTACAGTGTACCAGATTCTACTGTAACTATTGGTCTAGAATTAGATGGGGAGTATGTTTTAGTTACTGTAGATGATCAGGGCTTGGGTGTATCGCCAGAAATGGTAAAAAATTTATTTCAAAAGTTCTCCCAAGGTAAAGATAAGTCAGGGAGAGCGGGTTTAGGTCTTTATTTTTGTAGAATCACACTCGAACGCTGGGGGGGTATAATTGGTTATTTACCTCGTCCTGAAGGTGGTTCTAGATTTTGGTTCCGCTTGCCAAGACTAGCATTAAAGTAAGAATAACTACAGGTGGACAATTATCTCGTTCCCAGTCTCAGACTGGGAATACCATCTTAGAGGCTCCGCCTCCCTTACTGGCGGCAGAGCCACCAGGAGTAGCATTTCCAGCCAGAGGCTGGAAACGAGATTTGAACTACAGGTGGACAATTAAATACATGCTGTTATGTCTTTTTATTTGTAGAAGCTGCGCCAAGTTGGCATTACTCAAATAAAAAAGTACTACAAAATTGAAGCAGAAGAGGATTCCTGTATTAACTATCCTCACATTTCAAAGTTAACAAACGAGACTTATCTGAATTATCAAATAATTGTCGTTTTGATAAATGACAATTGTCAAACTTCGTATATTTAACTATACTCCTGTTAAGACATGAGCAACCGCATTGCTGTTATTGGTCTTGGCTACGTTGGACTACCTGTTGCCCTAGCGTTTGCCAAAAAGTTTCCCTACACTATTGGATTTGATATCAATTTAGAGAAAGTTAAAAGTTTAAAACAAGGCTGCGATCGCACTGGTCAAATCTCTACTGATGAGTTAATAAATTCTAGTCTCATCATCACTTCAGACATCTATGACTTGGTAGATACAAACTTTTTTGTGATTGCCGTACCTACCCCAGTTGACCGCAACCATAATCCTGACCTCAGCTTGCTGATTAAAGCCTCTGAACTCGTTGCGAAAGTGCTACAACCTGGTGCGATCGTGGTGTACGAATCCACAGTCTATCCAGGTGTTACAGAGGATATCTGCGGAGCAACCCTGGCCAAAGTATCAGGCTTACAAATGGGTGTTGATTTCAAGCTGGGCTATTCTCCAGAACGGATTAATCCCGGCGACAAGGCTCATACTCTGGAAAAGATTGTCAAAGTGGTAGCTGGAGAAGATGCCGAAACTTTGGAACGAGTTGCAAATGTTTACACAGCCATTATTGATGCTGGTGTCTATCGCACCTCCTCAATTAAAGTCGCTGAGGCTGCCAAAGTCATTGAGAATACTCAGCGAGACTTGAATATTGCTTTGATGAACGAACTGGCGTTAATATGCGATCGCATCGGTATCCGCACCCACGATGTTTTAGCAGCTGCAAACACCAAATGGAACTTTTTGCCATTCACACCAGGACTTGTTGGTGGTCACTGCATTGGAGTTGACCCCTACTATCTAACTACCAAGGCAGAAGAACTGGGGTACCATCCCGAAGTCATCCTAGCCGGTCGTCGGATTAACGACAGTATGGGTACTTACCTCGGTCAGCGTTTTGTCAAACTCTTAGTTGAAGCTAGCCTGTCGATTAAAGAAGCGCGGGTAGGAATTCTCGGTCTTACTTTTAAGGAAAATGTACCCGACATCCGCAATAGTCGTATACCAGATATGGTGGCAGAATTGCAGCAATTCGGTATTGAACCACTCTTACACGATCCTCTGGTAGATCCTGATGAAGCATATCAAGAGTATGGGATTGATTTAGTAGATTGGCATAACCTATGTGATTTAGATGGGGTAATATTTGCAGTCAGCCATCAAGCTTACTTGGATATGCCTTGCGAACAACTTTTCAACTGTTTGCGTCCAGGTGGAGTGCTAATGGATATCAAGTCTATTTTTAGCCACACTACACTACCATCCCATATTCATTACTGGAGCTTATAAGTAGGTAGACATAATTAAACATAAAATCCTAGTTCGTAGTGAGCGATTTATCGCTTCTTCAGGATTATCAGGACTAAAGTCCTTACTACAAACTTTAATTTATTTACACCTAGCTACTTAGGGAAAACATCATGGTCAAGGTTTTAGTCACTGGCGCTGCTGGTTTTATTGGTTTTCATCTCAGCCAACGTTTATTAACCAGAGGTGATGAGGTTGTTGGTCTAGATAACCTAAATGATTACTACGATGTCCTACTTAAAAAAGACCGTTTAGCTCAACTAGAAGAAAACCCAAATTTTAGTTTTTATAGACTGGATTTGGCAGACTCGGTAGCTATAGCTCAACTTTTCGCCGAACAACGCTTTGATGTGGTGGTCAATTTAGCAGCACAAGCTGGTGTCCGATACTCCATCAAGAACCCTCATGCGTATATAGATAGCAACTTAGTAGGCTTTATTAATATCCTCGAAGGTTGTCGCCATTCAGGCGTTCAACACTTAGTATTTGCCTCTTCTAGTTCTGTATACGGTGCTAATACTAAAACACCCTTTTCTATTCATGACAATGTAGATCATCCAGTTAGTTTATATGCTGCTACAAAAAAAGCTAACGAGTTAATGGCTCATAGTTATAGCCACTTATATGGTTTAGCAACAACTGGACTTCGCTTCTTTACTGTCTATGGGCCGTGGGGTCGTCCAGATATGGCGCTGTTTTTGTTTACTAAAGCGATTTTGAAAAAGCAGCCGATTGATGTGTTTAATTACGGTAAAATGTGCCGAGATTTTACATATATTGACGACATTGTAGAAGGTATTATCCGGGTGATGGATAAAATACCTGAGCCAAATATTGCTTGGTCAGGAGATGCACCCGACCCAGGAACGAGTAAGGCTGCTTATAAAATTTACAACATAGGTAATAATCAACCAGTTGAATTAATGCGCTTTATAGAAGTGCTAGAAGATTGTTTGGGAATGAAAGCACAAAAGAATTTGCTCCCTTTACAACCTGGTGATGTCCCCGTTACTTATGCAGATGTTGATGATTTAGTTAATGATGTAGGCTTTAAACCTAGCACGCCTATTGAGGTAGGAATTGGACGTTTTGTAGCTTGGTATTGTTCTTATTATCAGAATGCTAGGACTCAATTAACCCAAAATTCTGGGGTAAAAGTGGGGAGTCGGGAATAATGAAAATACTACATATTTGTGCAATTGGAGACACCGCCCAGATTCTTTTAAGACCTCAGATTGATTATTTATTGTCTCATAATCTATCAGTTGAAATAGCTTGCTCTCCAGGTTTAGAAGTTGAAAAATTACAACAACAAGGATACATAGTCCATCCAATTAAAATTGACCGTCGGATATCTCCTCTCTTGAATTTGAGAAGTATTTATCAACTGACGCGATTAATTCAAAAAAATCAGTACGACCTTGTTCACGTACATACTCCAATTGCTGCTGTATTGGGTCGTGTTGCAGCCAAACTAGCTGGTGTTAAACGAATTGTCTACACTGCTCACGGTTTTCCGTTTCACGATCAGTCCTCACTGAGTCAATATCGTTTTTATTTTATTGTCGAAAAACTTGCTGCTTTCATAACTGATTTAATCCTTACTCAAAATCATGAAGATATTGCCACAGCCAAAAAATTAGGTCTTTGTCCGCCGGAAAAAGTATGTTATTTGGGTAACGGTGTAGACATTGATCGTTTTAAGTGCGATCGCCTCAATTTGGCTCATCAAAATCAATTGCGTAAATCCTTGGGTATCCCTGATAGTAGAAACTTAATTATTGGCACAATTGGACGTATAACCCGTAAAAAAGGCAGTGAATATTTAATTGAAGCCACAGCAAAACTACTTCCTTATTTTCCTAATTTGCAAGTTTTGGTAATTGGCTCACAACTCGATACTGATCCTGAACCTTTTCAAGCAGAACTAATCAAAAAAATTCACTCTTTAGGAATTGAGGAACATATTACTCTCACAGGTAAACGTCAAGATATACCAGAACTTTTAGGGCTGTTAGATATCTTTGTGTTGCCTACATTCAGTCATGAAGGATTACCCCGATCTATTCTAGAAGCAATGTCAATGAGTTTACCAGTTGTTACTACAGATATTCGGGGTTGTCGAGAAGCTGTAATTCACGGGAAAACAGGTTTAATTGTGCTACCTCAAAATAGTCAAAAGTTAGCTGAGGCTGTAGGAATACTATTATCTAACTATGAATTACGACAAACTTATGGCCAAGCTAGTCGTGAGCGAGTCGAAATTAAATATGATGAGGAGTTAGTGTTTGCTCGACTGAGTAAGTACTATGAAGAATTAGGAATTGATTCAATATCTCATAAGTAGAGATTTTTTTCAAAATCTCACATATATAAGAGAAATAAGAGAGACAGTGTATTTATGAATCTTAAAATTTTTCAGGGCATTAACTTAAAAAACTACAGCAGATTAATCAAGTCTATATTAGATAGAGTTGTGGCAGCGATCGCTTTAATTTTTCTTTTTCCTTTACTCATGGGTGTTGCGATCGCTATTTATTTTCGCATGGGTCAGCCAGTGATTTTCACCCAGCCCCGCCCTGGTCAAAATGCTCGGATTTTTAACTTTTACAAATTCCGTACTATGACCAATGAATGCGATACTGAAGGCAATCTTCTTCCTGATGACAAACGCCTCACAGCCTTTGGTAAATTGCTGCGTCAAACTAGTCTTGATGAATTACCTCAACTTTGGAATGTCTTAAAAGGAGACATGAGTTTTGTTGGCCCCCGCCCGTTATTAGTAAAGTATCTTGACCGCTATACCCCTCAACAAGCACGTCGCCATGAAGTAAAGCCGGGTATTACTGGCTGGGCGCAAGTTAATGGTCGCCGCACATTAGATCAAGTTTGGAATAAAAAATTTCAGTTGGATGTTTGGTATATCGATAACTGGAGTTTGTGGCTTGACCTGAAAATTTTGTTCATGACTATATGGCAAGTAATGCAACGAGAAAGCGTCACCCAGGAAGGTCACGTTACATCGGAGGAATTCAAAGGCTAACTTAAAGAATAATTCGTAATTAATTTTAAAGATGAATATTCAAGTAATTGATTTAGCTAACCCTTTGTGGTTACAAATACTAGAAAAGCTCAGTTATGATGTTTATCATTTGCCTGAATATGTATATCTAGAATCCCAAAGAACTCAAACAATACCAGAGGCAATTTTGATAGTTGATGGTGAAAAAATATTTTTTTTACCTTATTTATTGCGCCGCTGTGATGATTTGTTTGACGGCGAGTTCACAATTCCAGAAGTATTTGATGTTGTCTCGCCTTATGGTTATCCTGGATTTCTGTTAAGTGAAGCGGCGGCTAATACACCCGATTTTTTAAACTTGGCACTTGAAAATCTAAAATCTGTATTCTTATCCAAGAGGGTGTGTTCAGCATTCTTACGCCTGCATCCAATACTCAATCAAAATTTGAATGAAGTTTTAGCCTCTCAATTTTTTCAAGTATCAGGAGAAACTATATCTATCAACTTAAGCCTTTCAGCAACAGAAATATGGCAGCAAACGCGACCGGAACACCGCACTTGTATCAATCGATGTAAACGTGATGGATTTACAACAAGAATGGTTAATTTTCAGGATTATATAGATGTTTTTATCGATGTATATACTCAAACAATGCAGCGTGTAGAAGCAAAAAAATATTTTTATTTTGATTATAAATATTTTGCTTCTCTAGCAAATATGAATGAAAATATATACTTATGTATTTTAGAGTTAAATAATAAAGTTGCTTGTGCTGGAATATTTACTGAATGCTGTGAAATAGTTCAGTATCACCTTGGAGGAACAAAAAACGAGTTCCTAAAACAAGCTCCTAGTAAGTTAATGTTTGATTACGTTCGATTTTGGGCTAAAGAACGTGGAAATAAAGTTTTGCATTTAGGCGGTGGTGTTGGTTCAGCTAAAGATAGTCTCTACAAATTTAAAGCAGGTTTTTCTAAACAAAAACATTCTTTCTTGACATTACGCCTAATTACAGATGAAGAAAAATATATAGATTTAGTTAAATTACGAGCAAAATCTTTAAAAACTGAGCCAGAAACCTTACTTGAGTCAAGTTTTTTCCCCGCTTATCGTTCTCTTAATTGAGGGAAAAATACCAAGACTTACGTAAAATTCCCATTTGGAAACTGGCAAACATATTTAGGTAATAGGAATGAATAAACCAATTTTGCTTTCAACACCTCATATAGGCGATCGCGAACTAGAATTTGTCAAAGAAGCTTTTGAAACTAACTGGATTGCGCCTGTTGGCCCCCATGTTGATGCTTTCGAGCAAGAATTTTGTGAATTAACTGGTGCTAGCCATGCTGTGGCTGTTAGTTCTGGCACAGCGGCTCTGCATTTAGCTTTGCGGTTAGTTGGTGTTGAACCTGGGGATGAAGTTTTTTGCTCTACTTTAACATTTATTGCTAGTGCTAATCCAATTACTTATTTAGGTGCAAAACCAGTTTTTATCGATAGCGATCGCACTTCTTGGAACATGAACCCTGAATTGTTAACCGAAGCGCTAAATCACCGCGCCAAAAAAGGCAAATTACCTAAAGCTGTTGTGGTTGTACATTTATATGGTCAAAGTGCAGATATTGATCCAATTTTAAAAGCTTGTAATCACTATAATATTCCCTTAATTGAAGATGCTGCTGAAGCTTTAGGGGCTACTTATAAAGGGCGTTCTTTAGGAACTTTTGGACACATTGGAATTTATTCTTTCAATGGCAATAAAATTATTACTACCTCTGGTGGTGGGATGTTAGTTTCTAATGATTTAGAGTTAGTAAATAGAGCTAAATTTTTAGCAACCCAAGCCCGCGATCGCGCTCCTCATTACCAACATTCAGAGATTGGTTACAACTATCGTTTAAGTAACATTTTAGCTGGTATTGGTCGCGGTCAGTTGTGTGTTTTGAGTGAGCGAGTGGCAGCGAGACGACGCAATTTTGAAATTTATTACCAAGCATTGAAAAACCTACCAGGTATAGAATTTATGCCGGAAGCTAATTATGGACGCGCTACTCGTTGGCTAACCTGCTTAACAATAGATACTGAAGCTTTTGGTGCAAATCGAGAACAAGTCCGTCTAGCACTTATTGAACAGCAAATTGAATCTCGTCCCGTCTGGAAACCTTTACACCTCCAGCCAATTTTTGCTGAGTGTGAATGTTTTGGCGGTGAAATAGCAGAAGATTTATTTGCTTACGGTCTTTGCTTACCTTCTGGATCTAATCTTAAACGCGAAGATTTAGAAAGAGTAATTGGTCAAATTCAAGCAGTTCACCATAAAAGTCAATCTGTGTTCATATTTCCCGAAAAAGTCTACCTGACAATTTAATTTAAATTTCATATCCCGGTATTATTGAGTAATTTGATGTAATAGGTTGTTTGAAAAGTGGTATGTTGCGATTTTAATCAAATTATTACCCCCCTTAATCCCCCCTTATAAAGGGGGGAAATAAGAAAATCTGGTTCACTCCCCTTTTATAAGAGGAGGGTTGAGAAAATAATAAAATCCGGTTCCTTGCCCTTTTATAAGAGGAGGATTGAGAAAATAATAAAATCCGATTCCCTCCCCTTTATAAGGGGAGGGTTAGGGTGGGGTAATCAACTTGATGCTTTTAACAAAAATAAAAAAATGTAATTATTTTATGGCACTACAAGAATCTTCTGGAACATTTGATAAATATTCGCAAGTTCTGAAACGCCGTTGGATTAATGCTTTGGGTGTTTTCGTTTGCATCTTCATAATTTTACAGGTAGCTACATTATTCAAGAAACCTTATTATTTAGCAGAAGGAAAACTGAAATTTCAAAGAACAAATACTACTTCTTCATTAACAGGAGTAGGAACAGAAATGAGCAAGCTAGAGCCATTAGTTGATAATAAAAGTAATCCTCTGAATACAGAGGCAGAAGTTATCCGTTCTCTACCAGTTGTCAAAACTACCATAAATAGACTTAATCTAAAAGACAAGAAAAATATACATTTAAAAACCAAGCAATTTCTGCAAATGCTAACAGTAAAGGAAATTAATGGCTCTGATATCCTAAGTATTTCCTATAAAGATACAAACCCACAACTAGCTGCACAAGTTGTTAATACTTTAATAGATGTCTATTTAGAATACAATATATCATCTCATAGAACTCAAGCGACAACTGCTCGCAAGTTTATAGAAAAGCAACTACCAAATGCAGAATTAGTTGTTAGACAAGCAGAAGCAGAACTAGCAGAGTTTAAAGAAAAGTACAAAATTGTTTCTCTGCAAGAAGAAGCGACTAAAGCACTGGAAGTTATTACAGCATTACAACAGCAAATTAATGAATCTCAATCTAGATTTGCCGATGCTGAAGCACAAACTCAAGGAATCCGTAAACAATTGGGTATGAACTCCCAGCAAGCAATAGTTATGACTTCCATTAGCCAAACGTCAGGAGTACAAGATATTCTTCGAGAAGTTCAACAGTTAGAATCACAACTGGCAGCTAGGCGGACTGTTTTGCAGGAAAACCATCCGCAAATTATCGATTTGGTATACAAATTAGAGTCGTTAAATGGGCTACTACAACAACGGATAAAAAACGTTAGAGGTACAAATTCAACACAGCTAAATCATAATTTTCAATTGGGAGAATTACAACAGCAGCTTTCTGCAAGGCTTGTAGAATTAGAGTCAAATCGTCTGGGTTTAGCAAGCCAAATTACTACTTTATCTGGGTTACAAACTGCTTATAAACAACGTTTGAACAATCTACCGAGATTGGAACAACAACAGCGCCAATTTGAACGTAAAGTACAAGCCGCACAATCTACTTATTCACTGTTACTACAAAAGCTGCAAGAAAGCCGAATCGCCGAAAATCAAAGCTTAGGTAATGCCAGCATGATATCCGAAGCTGAAATACCAGAAGAATCAATTTCATCTCCAATGTTTTTATATTTGGCAACAGGTTTATTGGCTGGTTTAACAGCTTTATCGGCCGTCTATATTTTGGAAAAAATAGATAAATCAATTAAGAATGTTGACCAAGCAAAAGAGTTGCTTAAATTTACTTTATTAGGGATTATTCCTGACTTCAGCAAATCGAAAAAATCTCTTCGTGGCAATGAAGAACTGGAGTTATATAGCAAAAGGCTTGTAGTTCGAGATATGCCGCGATCGCAAATTAATGAAGCCTACCGAATGTTGCGGGCAAATCTGAGGTTTACGAGTGCTGATAAGGAGCTAAAAGTTATAGTTGTCACAAGTTCTGTACCCAGAGAAGGTAAATCAACAGTGGCGGCTAATTTAGCTATAACAATGGCTCAGATGGAGCGAAAAGTTTTACTGATAGATGCAGATATGCGTCGTCCTGTTCAACATAAAATCTGGGAACTAATTAATAATCAAGGTCTAAGCAATTTGATTGTTGGACAAGGTGAAATTAGGACAGCTATCAAACAAGTCATGGATAATTTATATGTCCTCACCTCTGGAGTTACACCTCCTAATCCAGGTTCTCTTCTCGACTCGAAAAAAATGGCTGCATTAATTCAAACTTTGTCTGTTTATTACGACTTTGTAATTATTGATTCTCCATCATTAAACGTTGCTGCTGATGCAGCTACTCTAGGTCAAATGGCTGATGGTGTTTTATTTGTTGTTCGTCCAGGGGTTGTTGATTCTGTTAGTGCCAGTATTGCTAAGGAGCTTTTAGAAAAATCTGGGCAAAATGTCTTGGGACAGGTAGTAAACGGAGCTATTCCTCAGACTGAGCGCTACAGTTACTACTACTCAACTGAGGAAAATAATCTCCAAGAAGCTATTGGAGTCCGAAGTAGGAAGTAAGGAATAGTTGATTAATCTGATCAATATCTATCTTTATAACCTAGTCGTGGATGATATGGGCAGTATATATGCAACTTTTTTAGGTAATGATTTACAACAAAGTATCAGTAATATATCTTTTGAAGATTTTTATATTAAAAACCAACTGGTAACTAATTTTAGTTTTATATCCAGCTATGAAGACAAAAATAACTATAATCAATTAAACTTAAAACCTCTCCGTGTCCCTGCGTCCAGTTATCCCACGATTGTGAACATTACAGCTACAAAAATGTATGCGTCACAATTTGGAGAAATAGGGGAGTTTGTCATCACTCGTACTGGTAATATAACTCAAGACTTAATAGTGAAATACAGGATTCACGGAACAGCCGAGGATGGAGTGCATTATCAATCAATTGCTAACTTTGTGACAATCACGGCTGGGGCGAGTGAAATACCAATTATAATTCAACCTCAAAAAAGCGATTATCAAGGATTGAAAACAGTCTTGTTAACTTTGGAAAATTTGCCCAAGAGTAGCCAATATATGCTCGGAACAAACTTTCATGCTGTGGTAAATATTCTTAATTTGTAAACTTATACCAATTCAATTAATGCTTCTCTACAAATGGTCTATTTGTCGGATTCTTCAAATTCTTTACTTAAAACTTTATGCCTCGATCGCAGGATGATAATCATCTGGATTATTAAAGCCTGCAATCCAGGCTGCTGCTTGATGGCAACTCCGCATGTGAGGGGGAACGCGCAGGATATGAATATGTCCTGTGGATGGACAAGTGACTTTCAAGACCATAAGCGGTTCGTCATCCTCAAAAGGAATGTAGACTAGTTGACGTTCTCCACCAGCGTCTTGATCGCGATCGCGGATTAATCCTCCCACTTGCTGCAAAAATGTCTCGTATCCCAGACGTTCAATCAGTACGCGACGCAACTCAACATTCTCTATATTGAGGATATCCTGTCCGGTTAGGGACTGGGATTCAAAGGCAATCTTATCGTCTACCTGCACGCCTCGCCAACGCAAAATAAAACCATGCCCGGCAGATAGACTGGTAATCCCACTTCCGGCCAACTCAATCCAATAAGTGATATGCAGTCCTTTGGGAAGGGTAGTGAGGTTTACACAGCCGCTAATATCAATACTTTCACAGGTTAAATTTTCAGGTAGATTGTAAAGATCCAACGCACCGCTTAAATCCAGATGCCCCAAAACGCGCATCCCATCCCAGGCACGATGTTCAAGGATGAGTTTTCGAGCATGTTCAGCCGATACCGGCTCGTGGCTTTCCTTTGGGCGCTGCAAAACTTGTCTATTCGGCACACGTCCCTGCGACATCATCTTGAGCATTAGTCCATCACCTCTACATAAGCATCAGGGCGATATTCACGTTGTCTCCAGACGCGGTAAAGCCCTTGGGGTAATTCAATCGCCCGATGTTCTTCATGAACTAAAGTAGCACTAGGTTCTTTAACCTCAAGAAAAAGGTCACTACCATGTACCCACAACTGAACAGCATTAGATTGCTGAATCCGATGGCTGTGTCCTGTGATTTCACCATGAGCGAGAGTAGCACCTATACGCTTTTGGACACCAGCAGGTAAGGTAGCAATACCTCTGATCAGAACGTCGCCATGTCTGTAGAGAACACTACCTTGGTTAGCTTGGGAGTTGTTGCTGTTGTTAAACATCTTTCTATCATAACAATACCTTTCTAATAATATTAGCAAAAATAAAATTCGGTAATTTTGATAGACTTAACATAGGTTATTATTCGTTAGTAAATTATCTAAATAAATCTAACAATTAAGCTTTAGAAGTAATGAGAAATGTCAATTACTAAAGTTAAGTCTGCAACCACAAACAAGTATCTTTTCATATAAGCAATGACTCAAAAAGCTGCCTTATCTCGATTTGCCATAGCATTTATTTTATGTTAGAGAGCGTTCGCTTTTGGGGGAAAACTTTTCGATTTATTGAAATTATGCAGAAATTGCAGTTCAGATGCGGTGAGATCGCGCCATTGACCCAATTGTAGGTCACTTAATTGTAAGTGAGCTATTTTGACTCTGACTAGTCGCAAAGTTGGAAACCCTACAGCCGCAGTCATGCGCCGTACTTGGCGATTTTTTCCCTCTGTCAAAGTCATTTCCAGCCAAGCTGTCGGTACACTTTTGCGAAATCTAATCGGCGGAGTGCGTTCAGGTAATTGTGGTTCTTCTGGTAAGAGCCTAACTTCTGCTGGCTGAGTGCGGTAATCTTGAATTTCCACACCTGTTTGCAACCTATTAATAGCATCTACATCTGGAATTCGCTCTACCTGTACCCAGTAAGTACGTTTATGACCAAAACGCGGATGGGCGAGGCGATGTTGCAATTGTCCATCGTTGGTTAACAGCAGCAATCCTTCACTATCCCAGTCTAAGCGTCCCACAGGATACACATCAGGCACATCAATATAATCTTTTAGAGTGCTATGTGTGGGGGCATCTTTTGTAAACTGACTGAGAACGCCATAGGGTTTGTAAAAAATAATATATCGGTAATGATTTTTCATTTGTCGTTTGTCATTTGTCATTGGGCATTGGGCATTGGGCATTGGGCATTGGGCATTGCTTATTCTCCTTGTCTCCCTCTGCTTCTTCATCTCCATTACACGAGTGTTTAATGGGCAAAATTATCTAAAGATTTGGGCATCCTAATAAAAACAATATAGTGAAGAGTTGATTATGCCAAGTTCCAAAATCTGCCGACGGTCTTTCTTGTTTTTAGGAGGTGCTGTTTTGGCACAAGGATTAACATTGGCGCTCCCGGCAGCGGCTCAAACTGTGCAAGTGAAAAGGGGTAAGGTAAATGGTTTCTCTTTTTATCAAACTATTATTGACCTCACTGACCCCAAAACCTTTATTACTATTGGTTTAGCAAATAATGCAACTTTGGCTAATACTAATCAAAAAACTAACGGTGATGAAGAATTTAACAATTTAGTGGCTCGTCATCGTGCGGCTGTCGTTGCTAATGGTACTTTTTTTGCCAAGAATGCCCAGAAAACAGTGATGGGTAACATGGTAGCGGCAGGGAGATTCCTCAAATACAGCCAATGGGAAAATTTTGGTACTACTTTGGGGTTGCGAGTTGGCAATAAACCGGAAATGGTGACAGCACGGGTTGATGGTAAACCGGAATGGAATCAACATTGGTTGTCTATTACCTGTGGGCCTCGACTGTTGAGACAGGGACAAATTTGGCTGAAGCCGGATGTTGAAGGATTTAAAGATCCTGGGGTTTTAGGTACTGGCGCACGAACTGCGATCGGGTTTCCTGCTGATGGTAAAAAACTATTTTTGATAAATTTCGATAGTGGATTAACTTTACAACAAGAAGCGCAAGTGATGAAAGCAATTGGCTGTCACGAAGCGATGAATTTAGATGGTGGTGCATCGAAAGCCTTTGCTGCTAACGGTAAAATTTTAGTCCCCGCCGGACGCCCACTAACTAATGTGATTGTTGTTTATGATGCCAAGAATCCTGCTCCTACTGGTTTACAACAGTCATGGGCAAGGTTTCAGAAAGGCGATCGCCCCATCATACCTGGTGGTTAAAAACTTTTGATTAGTGATAATACGCAATTAACTATATCAGAAAATACAAAGTTAGATAATTAAAGTGAAGTAGTGACACTTAAATAAACAGCCACTATAGTAATGAAATTAACTAACTTTCATATATAGCAGGTTAGCTGAATAATGCTTACAAGTCAGTCAAGAAGCTGAAAAAGCTAAAAAAATAACTTTTTCAGATCGGCATAAACTATGCCGAAAGTGTCAACTTTCGGCGACTTTGTTCTGCCTTAAAACAGCAATACCCGCAGGTTACAATACTTGTCGGTTAAGGGGGAAAGGGGAAGGGGGAAAGGGAAATTAAAAACCTTTAACCCTTACCCTTTAACCCTTTCCCCAAACCAAACTTTGGGTTCAAAATGCTTAACCAAGTAGTATTGCCGTAGGTTAATATCTCAAGTTTCTGAAAAATTGATTTAGGTAGGTAGAAGTTATGGCAATTATCAATGGTACTAACGCTAATGACAACCTCTATAGCTTCGGGGGTGGTGACAGTCTCTATAGCTTCGGAGGCGATGATGTCCTGAATATTAGCAATTCTTTGGGGAAAAACCTCTTAGATGGCGGTTCTGAAAACGATCAAATTTATGCTGTAGCTACCACTGGCAACAATATCCTCAAGGGAGGAAGTGGGGATGATTATTTAGATGTTTCTGTTTCTTTTGGGAATAACATCCTCTATGGAGATACAGGAAATGACGAATTTTCGATTCAGGATAGTTTTGGCAAAAATATTGTTTCAGGTGGAACTGGCTCTGATAAATTTTACGCATATAGAGTCAATGGTGCTAACACCCTAGATGGTGGCAATGGCAATGACTCCTTCTATTTGAGCGCCTCATATACCGCCCCCTCTGTTTTAGTAACCCAAACAGTAAATGGGGGTACAGGTTCGGATTATTTGGAAGTTAATTACAGTAGCTATACTACCAAAGGAATCACCTCGACTTTCAATGCAACCACTAACCAAGGCTCGATTACAAGTGGCACTAATCGAGTTAGCTATAAGAATATTGAACGATTCAATATCACTGGTACAGCCTACGCTGACAATATTCGTGGGGGCAATGGCGAAGATGTGCTTAGTGGTGGCACTTCTGGCAATGATACGATTAGTGGGGGTTCAGGTAACGATCGCCTCTATGTTTCCTACTCGTCTGGCAATAAAATTGTGAATGGAGACGATGGTAACGATACCTTTTACGCATACGGAGCCAAGGGTGCTAACACTCTAAATGGGGGGAATGGCGATGACACCTTTTATTTGACCGCCCCAACTACCGCCCCCTCTGTTTTATTGACTCAAACGGTAAATGGGGGTACAGGTTCAGATTATTTAGAAGTCAATTACAGTAGCTATACTAACAAAGGAATCACCTCAACTTTCAATGCAACCACTAACCAAGGCTCGATTATAAGTGGCACAAATCAAGTTATCTACAAGAATATTCAAGGGCTAAATATCAGTGGTACAGTCTACGCCGACAATATTATAGGGAGTAATAGTAGCGATTTGCTCTTTGGGTATAATGGCAACGATCTCCTGACTGGAGGGAAAGGCAATGATATTCTGTATGGGGGAGATGGCACTGATACTTTTGCGTTCAATAATTACAATCAAGGCATTGATACTCTCGTTGACTTCGACACGACTGATGAAGTTATTCAGGTATCGGCTACTGGTTTCGGCGGCTCTTTAGCAGTAGGTACACTCTCCGCTGGTAAGTTTACCATCGGTTCATCTGCAACAGCGATCGCTCAACGATTTATTTACGACAATATTACAGGTGCGCTGTTCTTTGACCAAGATGGTAGCGCTGGCGCTTTTACTCAGGTACAATTCGCGCAACTCAGCAGTGGAATGTCACTAAAAGCAACTCATTTTGTTGTTGTCTAGTTCTACGCATAAACACCAATAAATCCCAGAAAAACCAACCGCAGAAGCATAGAAAACACCGAAAAATAAGAGTTTGAGAGAATTTTTGCGCCTACCCCCTGCCCCCTATCCCCTATCCCCTGCCCCCTACCCCCTGCCTCTCAAAGGTGTCGCAACTAGGCTCGTTGTAGACATCGCTTCTCTCAAGGTCAAGGTATTATGTACTCGAACACCGTGCAGCATAAAACCTGAGGTTTTGCATGAAAGTAGCAGTTTTCAGTACTAAAGCCTACGATCGGCAGTTTTTGTCAGCTGCAAATTCTCCCATCCAACACGAGTTAGTGTTTTTTGAACCCCGTTTAAATCGGGATACAGCTATCCTTGCTGCCGGATTTCCGGCGGTTTGCGTCTTTGTGCATGATCAGGTTGATGCCCCAACTTTAGAGCTTCTCGCCTCACGGGGAACTCGCCTGGTTGTCCTTCGCTGTGCAGGGTTTAACAATGTAGACTTACAAGCCGCAGCAGACTTAGGAATTACCGTTGTGCGTGTTCCCGCCTATTCACCTTATGGGGTAGCAGAACACGCCGTAGGATTGATTTTGAGCCTAAATCGCAAAATTCATCGTGCCTATAACCGTGTCCGAGAAGGCAATTTTTCCCTAGATGGACTGTTGGGATTTAATTTGCATGAACGCACAGTGGGAATTGTCGGCACCGGCAAAATCGGTCTGATTTTAGGACAGATTATGAAGGGGTTTGGCTGTCACCTACTCGCCTATGACGTTTATCGGAATCCCGAATTGGAGGCATTAGGCGGAAAGTATGTAGAACTACCTGAGCTATTTGCCAACTCCGATATTATCTCCCTGCATTGCCCCCTAACTCCCGAAACCCATCACTTGATTAACACTGAGGCTATAGAAAAGATTAAGCCAGGTGTGATGATAATTAATACTAGCCGAGGAGCGCTGATTGATACCCAAGCCGTGATTGAGGGATTGAAGTCTGGTAAAATTGGCTATCTTGGTGTAGATGTCTACGAACAAGAATCAGAATTGTTCTTTGAGGATTTGTCTGGGGAAATTATTCAAGATGATATTTTCCAACGTCTGACAACGTTCCCCAATGTACTCATTACCGGACATCAAGCCTTTTTTACAGCAGAAGCTCTCTACAATATTGCAGAAACAACTTTTGCTAATATTACCGATGTTGAACAAGGTCGTTCTTGTGCAAATGAAATTCGTGCCTAAACCTTTAGCAATCTAAAATCTCAAATCCAAAATCCAAAATTGTGTGACCTCATAAATTGTTAACACCCTTGCCCCCAGATATAACCAAAGTGATACACTACATCCATGCTAGGGGTGCCTAAATAACCAGGCTGAGATCACACCCTTAACACCTGAGTCTGGGTAATACCAGCGGAGGGAAGCTGTTTATCGAGGAATTACAATATGCGGACAGAATGGGTTGCTAAACGACGTGGGCAAAGTAATGTATCTCAAATGCACTACGCCCGCCAAGGTGTTATCACCGAAGAAATGCACTACGTCGCCCAGCGGGAAAATCTCCCTGCTGATCTCATTCGTGAGGAAGTAGCACGGGGACGAATGATTATCCCCGCTAATATTAATCACACTAATCTAGAGCCGATGGCTATTGGCATCGCCTCCAAATGTAAGGTAAATGCTAATATCGGCGCTTCTCCCAACTCTTCTAATCTTCAAGAAGAAGTGGATAAGCTAAACTTGGCGGTGAAGTACGGTGCTGACACCGTAATGGATTTGTCCACAGGCGGCGGTAACTTGGATGAAATTCGCACCGCTATTATCAAAGCTTCACCTGTTCCCATTGGTACGGTGCCAGTATATCAAGCTTTAGAAAGCGTTCATGGCACAATCGAGAACCTGACTGCTGATGATTTTCTCCATATCATCGAAAAGCACGCCCAGCAGGGGGTAGACTATCAAACTATCCACGCTGGGATTTTGATTGAGCATTTGCCTTTGGTGAGAAGCCGGATCACTGGTATTGTCTCTCGCGGCGGCGGTATTTTGGCGCGGTGGATGCTACATCACCACAAACAAAACCCGCTTTACACTCACTTCCAAGACATTATTGAGATTTTCAAAAAATATGATGTCTCCTTCAGTTTGGGAGATTCCCTGCGTCCCGGCTGTACCCATGATGCCTCAGATGAAGCACAATTAGCTGAATTGAAAACTCTGGGACAGCTAACTCGCAAAGCCTGGGAAGATGATGTACAGGTGATGGTGGAAGGGCCTGGACACGTGCCAATGGATCAAATTGAGTTCAACGTCCGTAAGCAGATGGAAGAGTGTTCTGAAGCACCTTTCTATGTGTTGGGGCCATTGGTAACAGACATTGCTCCCGGTTATGACCACATCACTTCAGCCATTGGAGCAGCGATGGCTGGATGGTACGGTACTGCAATGCTGTGCTATGTAACACCTAAAGAACATTTGGGTCTGCCAAATGCTGAAGATGTTCGGAATGGGTTAATTGCCTATAAAATAGCGGCTCATGCGGCTGATATTGCCAGACATCGCCCTGGTGCAAGGGATAGAGATGATGAACTTTCCAAGGCGCGTTACAACTTCGATTGGAACCGTCAGTTTGAATTATCACTCGATCCAGAAAGAGCTAAGGAATATCACGATGAAACTCTACCAGCAGATATCTATAAAACTGCTGAGTTTTGTTCGATGTGTGGGCCTAAGTTCTGCCCAATGCAAACTAAAGTTGATGCTGATGCGTTGACAGAATTAGAGAAGTTCTTGGCGAAAGAGGCTGTGACTCAAAGCTAATAGACACAGCAGGGAATGGCACTAAGATAAGCCCAAAGTCTTGTGTTGCCTCGTTCCCAGCCTCCAGGCTGGGAATGTATTCCGAGAGGCTGCTGCCTCTGATCAAGCCACTAGAGGCGGAGCCTCTCAGAAGCGTTTCCCAGCCTGGAGGCTGGGAACCAGCCAGGGCAATGGCTGTGTCTTAACTTAGTGCCATTCGACACAGCAGGGCGATTCATAAATTGCCTCTACATGGCGTGAAGAAGACAGGAGGATAATATTCGTCCTGCCGTCTGCCTCTCTTGTTAAAATCCAATTTCAATGGTCAAGCTGCGAATTTTTCCTGTATCTGCGTTAGCTTTATCTGCAACTTCAAGAGTCCAGGTTCCTTGGGGACTCTTACCTTTAAAGGCAGCAAGTTTAGGGGTGTTTACCTCGTCATAAGTTGTTTTGATATTATCTGTAGCTCCGCCCTGGCGATCGTGCAAAATTATGGGAAGTATGCCTATTTGTACTGGGGGAAGGAGAGTAACTACAAGGTCACCAATATAAGTATGTTCGATGTCTACATTAACTTTGATAGATTTCAGCAGGCTGGTATTAGCGATCGCTAACGACAATGTTGATACTTGCAAATCGTTAATTGGGATATCTTGGACTGCTTGAAATATACTAATTGGCGATATTTGAGGCGGCTTGGCCAATTCTACGGCTTTGAGGGCATTGATTCGACCGTAACCGTAGAAAGGACTGCGACCACTGGCATCATATTTACCTTGAGATGGATCAATGCGATCGCAGGAGCGTTTAATAATATCTCGCACTTCGTCCCAACGCAGATTTGGATTTCTGGCAATAATCAAGGCTGCTACACCGGCTGCACCTGGACAAGCACTAGAGGTTCCGCCGAATTCGTTCGTGTAGTTGCCCCCAGCGTCACCCAGATTTTGATTACCCGAATTATAACCAAGTACACCAGAGCGATCGGCTGTCCAAATTCCAGGGGTTTGGGAACTATCACCGTTGTTGCTAGGGAAAGCACACCAGACCGCCTTACCAAAGTCACTATAAGCGCTTCTTGTGCCGTAGTCGTTACAAGCTGCCACAGCAATTACCTTTTGGTAGCTGGCGTAGCCGTCGTTATCCACGCTTTCGTTACCATTGCCAGCCGCGAATAAAATTACACATCCTTTGCCGTTGCGCCCTTTATTGATTGCAAAGTCTATAGCAAGTCTTGTGGAATCAGGCAGAGGTACTTTTTGATTGTGTACAGGATCGTTTGGCTCAAACCAAGTACCATCTGATGGCCCCCAGCTACAAGAAATAACATCAGCACCATTTTGAGCCGCCCAAATAAAAGCATCTGCTTCATCCTGTGACCCCAGCGCCGAAGCTAAACGAATCGGCATCAGTTTTGCACCTGGCGCTACACCAGATGCACCAAAGTTGCCGTTTCCACAAGCTACTCCGGCACAAGCTGTCCCGTGATTATTGTCGTTTCCCGGTCTGGGATTGTTCGTTTTACGTGTGACATCACGCGGCGCAACAATCTTGCCAGAGGAACGGAACTCTTCATGATCAAGATCCACGCCGTCATCGACAATTGCAATAATCGTCCCAGTGCCATCGCTTAACTTCCAAGCGGCCTCAACATTGGCATGGGCGTTAATTACCTTACCATTAATAGTTGTTTGCTTTAAGTGCCACTGCTGCGGAAAAACCTGACGTTGGCGTGATTCACGCACTAGTTCAGGATGGCACAGTTCCACTAATTCCTCATTCAGAAGTCTCTCGGCGATATCAAAGACGGCTATACCGGTATTTGTAGGTGCATTGACAAAGTAAGCATTGCGTGCATATTCAAGTTGGCGTTTAATTGTTAAACCGTAACGTCCTAATATCTCTTGGCAAACTCTTGACTCTTCTTCGTTATCGAATTTAACAAAGAGGTTTTCGGTGTAAATTACAGGTTGTTGGGATACTGGATCAATCAGGACACGTCCGGCAAATTGGACTTCAGACTCTTTGTTGAGAATTTCACGGGCGCGATCGCGCAAAGCTACACCCTGATTCGGAACTTTCGCTTGCAGAATTTCTACACCCGCTTGGCGAAACCGCGTTGTTAACTCAAATTGATTGAGGATGCTACGAGCGACAGGTGAGACAGGTGCAACTTCAAAGGATCTTGCACCGATAAGAGTGCTGCGGCTTTCGGTACGCACTACAACGTGTTCGTTACTGATAGCAAGTTCATACTGTTGGCCATTCTGTCCACCATAGCGAACCTGAACCATAGTTTAATCTCCTGGGATATTTGTGTTGAAAATTAGGCATTGGGAAACCGTATTATGCACTACTTTTAAAGCTGGTTGCACAGATAATGAGCTTACATTTAGTTTATGGATGCTTCTTATTTCATGTGTTATATGTGTATTACGGCATCGAAAAGACACAGCTTAAATAGAATTTAATCTCTCTAAGTTCATACAAGCCTTCGATTCGTTTTTCCCGAAAAGAGGGGATTCAAAGTTAGGTTGCTTTAAGAATCTTCATCATCATTAGGGAAAGCTGTACATCCCAATAAAAGATTTGTATTTGATACCACTGAAAAACGCTATAACATCATTAGAACTTGAGAAAGATGTTTTATTTTCCGGCTGAGTCTTTTCTACAGGTGTACTCTCTACCCCTGACTGCTGAAGTGAGATTTCAAAACGACTATTTTTCTGAATATCCACAACAAATTCGCGTTGGCAGCAATCGCACTGCTGTATCCTACACTCGTAAACCTGGGTACTATGCAATACATTACAATCAACCCAGCACCGTGCCATCAGGAGCAATTTTACAACTTAACGACGGTGCAATTGCAGTTTTTCCAGGCGAACCCAATCAATCAGAGTCGGGTAAACTGAGTCCGATTTACACAGTACTACCCAATGGTTCCCTAGCAGTACCAACTGGACTGGTTTTCATCCGCTTTACTGAAGGCGTTGATGTGGATTCGCAGCGTGAGTTAATTAATCGAGCGGGTTATGAAGTAGCGCAAACCCTTTCTTATGCACCTCACACGGCTTGGTTACGTGCCCAATCTGGTAATATTGCTGATGCGATCGCTAAAATTCCTCAGTTAGAAGCAATTCCTAATGTTGAGAATGTTGAACCTCAAATGCTTATGGAAAGAGGTTTGAGATAGATTACTAACGCATTTTTACGTTAATAGGAGTTAATTATGCGGTTACAACCACTTTATCAACAAGACCGTGAACAAGCTGTACAAGAAGGAAATAAGCAAGGTGAACAACGTTTAATTATACGTCAATTAAATCGGCGTATTGGTGAGATTGATTCATCTACTATTGAGCGAGTTCAAGGATTATCTATTGAACAATTGGAGACGTTAGGAGAAGCTTTGTTAGACTTCTCAGCTAGTTCTGATTTAGAAGTTTGGTTAAATCAACAAACTGAATAAATCTAATCTGTAAAATTAAACAGATTTTCGAGACGCGATAAATCGCCGTCTCTACAAGTGTTTTGGTTTTATCTGAACTGTATTGAATACTAACCAAAACTTTGAACAACGTACATATCATTTCCTGTATCGCCGACTAAAAGCAAGCTACTGTCATCACTTTCTAAATTTTGACTGCCAGCAATACCTGTTTGCAGAACTTTAATTATTCTTTGGGGAGTGAAAGATTCCAATTCTACAAATTTTCCAGATTCTAACCATGCTAATTCTTCAGCAGATAAACTTTGACGAATTTCTTCAGGCAATTGTTTAGCTGCTTGCGCCGACTCTGGAGAGGATTGAATGAACATTCCGCGTTTAGTAGCGATAATTTGACGTGGTGTCAGTCCGATATCAATAATCACAATCTCGCTATTGAGAAACCAATTAGCGTTGGTTCTCAAATTATGAACTAAAGCAATTCCTCGTGGATTGCAATCATGTACTGCGTAGACTTTCAAATCGGGATTGCGGCGCAGCATTTGCATTGTGGTGTCAAAAATGCTTTGGGGATATCCAGTAATGCTGAGGATTGCACAGTTGTTTTCAAAGTGAAAATTATTAGCAATTAATAGTTGAGCAATACTGGCAGTATCACAAACGACTAATCTATCAAAACTGTAAGCAGTTACATCAGGATTAATCGTGGCTGGTGTATTTTCCTGCTTTGGTGAAGGAAGAATTTTGAGAATTGAACCATTTATTTGCTGCCAGCGATTTAGCCAATCTTTAAGCTGAGATTCAGAAATTAAAAATTCTTGTGTTAATAATTTAATTCGCTCTAGCTGTCGAGTTCCTAAATATATAGGCAGCATTCCTATAAGAACAACAACGACAAATAATCTGAATGATTTTGAGCCAAGACTTAGTAGAATTCCTATGGAAAGGATAATTCCTCCTATGATTTGTAAATTCCTCGCATACTGTTTGCGACTTACAAGATTGAGTTTAGTTGATTTGCTACTTTCATGAAAAAAATTAATAAAGGCAAGATTTACTATTAGCGGTATAAAAATCGTTAATGATGTAATAAAGTTAATAACCAAAAAAGGAATTAGCCAGCCAAATCGTGAAATTGACTTTGAGTTTTTTCTGAAACGATTATCTAGAAAATAAAGCAGTTGCTTTGGTGTAAAAAATAAGGTTTTATTTGCAGAAATATCAGCGATCGCCTTTGCAAAAAAAGGATCAGTAATCTGAACATTACTCATACTGGTCGGTTCAAAGGCAAAGGGATGATTGCATTTTATACACCGACCTTGGTTAGCTGTCCGGTCTTTGAGTTTATTGTCAGTTCCGCAGTTAATACATTTCATAATGGTTGTTGGATGTTAGTTATTAATTGTTAGTCAATACGATTTAAATCGGGCTTGATCCCCCCCTTAAAAAGCTACGGTGTATACACAAGTCTGAAGTAGTTTACTCACCTGGTTTATGCGTCAGTTTTACCCCACCCTAACCCTCCCCTTGCAAAGGGGAGGGAACAAGATTTTCCGGTTTCCCTCCTTTACAAGGGGGGATTAAGGGGGGTAATTCAACTTGTGTATATACGGTAGCCTTAAAAAGGGGGGAACTATCAAGCATCTGATTTGTGAGCAAAACACTGTAGTCTTCCCGCTTGCGAATCAAGCGATGTGTGCCATTTTCTAGCAAGACTTCCGCAGGTTTGGGACGGTGTAAAAAGTGAGACGACATGGCATAACCATAAGCACCGACATCTAAAATGGCAACGATATCACCAATTTCTAGCGCTGGAAGTTGGCAATTTTTCCCCAGATAATCTCGTGAATAGGTGGTGTTCCCACAAATATCAGTTGTGAATGGATTGTCTGCTTGCTTCCAGGTGACGATTTCTCGGTAGCCGCCGTGTACTGATGGGACTGAAAGATTGGCAACGGTGGTATCAACTCCAACAATCTGTTTTTCTCCTTGCCATTTCACAGAAACGACTTGAGCAAGCAAAGTTGCACATCCTGCGATCGCACTTCGTCCCGGTTCAATTACCAAATCAATTTTCCGCCCTAACTGAGTAATTCTCTCGGTTAATTCAGCCCCAAATATTTCCCAGTCAAAGGCTGCTTTGTTGTGATGATAAGGGTAGCCAAAGCCGCCACCAAAATCTAGATATTCCCAGTCTGGTAACTGTTGGGCTGTGGCGATGACTGTATCAATCACCTGGGTGAATGCAACTGTAGCGTTAGTTCCCGTCCCTCGATAGAAGTGTAAACCACTCAGCTTTAATCCAAACTCAGCAGTTAAAGCGATCGCATCACCAAATTCTTCAGGACGCACACCAATGCGGCTATCTCCGGTAATTTCTGGTAAATTGAGGCGTAAACCCAGACGAATATTTTTCTCTCTGCGTCTAACTTCGCAGCACAATTGCAATTGAGCAAGACTATCCAGATTGAGAGTTGTAACTCCCCAATTCAGGACTTGTAGCATCTCAGCCCGATTCAAATTACTACCGCTATAAACAATCTCACTAGGATTGAAACCAGCTTGCAATCCCAGATAAATATCTCCTGGGGTATTGGCGTGAAGTCCCCACCCAAAGGAGCGAAAAATTTTTAACAGCGCAATGTTGCCATTAGTAACACTAGCAAAGCGAAATTGCGTGCGCGGATAACTGACTGCTTTGCTAATCCGCTTAATAGTTTCGCCCAAGCGATCGCCATTATAAACATAAAGCGGAGAACCGTAGTTATTCAGTAACTCTTGAGCAAGTTCTTTAGAGAATGGGAGATTAAGACGATTTTGAGTTAAATTATTTGATACCATTTACCAAAAATACTGATACAGTAAATTACGAATTACGAATTACGAATTATTTTGTAATTTTTCCATAGCCAACGATGTAACCAAAAGGGGTGATCCCAAGACTGTTTACTTAGTTCTTCATTTAAAACATGCGATCGCCAAAGTTGCCACATAATTAGTAACCAGAGTGTTTCACCAATTCGACGGCCTTGAATAGCTGCTCCTAGTTTGCCTTCAACGATTTGGGCCGCAATGTGAGGATAAAAGTGATTGTGAGTGCGAAGTACTTCTGGATTGAGCCAAATACCCAGTTGATGCCAAAAATCATTTAAACACCAAGAAGTTAAAGGAACCCCCATACCCCGCTTTTGTCGCCAGACAATTTCCGGTGGGAGCAAGTTTTCTACAGCCCGTTTGAGGATATATTTTTCACAAGCTCCTTGTAAACAGAGTTCTCCAGATAGGCAGAATGTCCACTCAGCTAGAGGTAAATCACAAAAAGGCGATCGCACCCATAATCCATGAGCAAACCCCAATGCAGTTGCACGGGGATGGATATTCTGCGCTCCTTTGAGCATCAAACTAGCACGGCGGAGGCGATGCAGCAAAGATGGACATTCATTGCGATCTAAAGCCGCCAACAGCCAATCTTCGGGATGCAAATTTTGGATCTGTGCATAGATATTTGGCTGATAAACTTGAGATTCGTATCCCCCAAGACGGTGAAAGGTGCGGAAATATTGCTGGATAAAAGTTTCCTCTCCGGCGGGATTTTCTGCTTGATAAACACCTGCGGCTATTAAAGGTTTATTCGTCCAACCAGCAAATAATTGATCTCCACCTTCGCCATTAAAAATTACCTGAGTTTCCTGACTCGCTCTCTGAGATAGGAGATACAACGGCACACACACACCATCTCCAAAGGGTAAATCTAATGCTTTTACAGTCGGAATTAGGGCATTTTTGATTGAATTTGGGTTTGCTGCAACTTTAATTAGCGGAATTTTGAGAAACTGGGCGACTTGTTCAGAATATCCATACTCTGAAATCCCTGTGTCACCAAAATCTAAAGTATAGGCGCGGACTTTCACCCCTGCTTGTACCAGCAGCGCCGCCACCACTGAAGAATCGAGTCCGCCAGAGAGAAACACCCCAACAGGCTCATCTTTTAAATCGGCAATCTGTCGCTCAATAGAGTCTTTCAGAAGAGTTTGCAATTCGGTAATTGCTGTAGCTTCATCTGTTAACTGTTGTGGAACTTCCTGCCAGGAGTGGATGTTTTTAGATTCAGGTGTTTGCAGCTTACCTGATTGGCGATCGCTCTGCCAAACTAATTCAGTTCCCGCCGTCACTGTAAACACTTGATTAATAGGAGTTAAGGGTGTAGGAACGTAAGAAAAACAGCTATAGCCATATAACCCCGGAATGCTAACTTCTGACTGTTGCAAAATCGGTAAAAGTAATTGCAGTTGCGATGCAAACCAAATTATTTGTCCTTGCTGAGTCCAATACAAAGGAACTCTTCCGAAAGGTTCTCTTCCCAAAATTAGGCAGTTGTTTTCTTGGAGACTTACCCAAGCATCGGGTGAACTAAATAATCCTGATGCGGAAATGGCGGCAATTTGATTTTGTTGCGGTGGAGAATTGCCATCGATTCCTATGTAAACAACATTCCAGATGGGAAGAGGATTATTTTCCTGTGTAGAAAACTTCAAAGCCTCTTCCCTTCTAAAAGAGAGGTTTTCCACAACACTAGTTAACAGCGCTTCTAACTCCTGTTGAGCGCCGTAACCCCAATAGCCAAGAAAGTGATGCGGGATACCCATCTGGACTATTTAACTTCAAAGGTTGCATCGCTAATCTGCCGGCCTTCCAGAAACATCTGCACCTGCCAATTGCCAACAGTTGCAGCCGAATTAATAGTGTAGCGACACTGGGTATCCCAGACAGACGTATTAATTTCGCGGGTTTGATAGTTGTTTTGCTTGACAATTTGACCACTTGGGTCAATCCAATTACAAGAGAGAGCCAGCTTTTTACCCAAAGGTGCATCCTTTAGAGTGACACGATACAACACTTCTGGATTGGTTTGGCGAGAAATTGTCTTTAAGTCGCCGCCATTATCTTGTGTCAAAGTGATGCGGTCTTGTTGAGTAGAAACACGAGAGAGTGTAGAACTTTGCTGCTGCATGAAAAATATTGTAGATGCAATGACAACCACTACAACTGCCACCACTCCAGAGGTAATCCATCGATTTCGGCGTTGCTGTACTTCAAGTGCTTGGCGGCGATTTAACTGAATCAGCGCTTCATCTAATAACTCAGGCGGTAAATTCAACTCCTGTAAAATTTCTCTCACCTGCTGTTGGTCTAGTTCCGCTTCCCGACGCAATTGCAGACCTTCTACTTCTGTAACTATTTGTGATAATTGCTCTTGAGTCAATCGCTGCGCCATAGCTTAACTCCTGTTGAAAAATTTGATTGCGATCGCTAAATCTCATTTTTGTAGGTACATCATAAGCTACAAAATAGAGTTATTGCTTTTCGGATTCTTTCTGAGATATCTCTTTCAGGAGGCAGGAGGTAACCCAATACTGCTCGGTTAAGGATTTTTAACTCGGAATTTGGTTTAGGGAAAAGGTTAAAGGGTAAAGGTTAAAGGTTTTTTCTTTCCCCTTTCCCCTTCCCCTTTTCCCCTTAACCGACAAGTATTGGGAGGTAACCCACCCTTAAAAGAGTGGGATTGAAGCAAGGACGTTTTATACCTAGCTGCAAGCAGTCTCAGTATAATTATTGCTTTGAACTGGGCTTTAGACCCAGAACTAAAGTTTTAATTGATACTTCTTACCTCCTGCCCTCTGCCTCCTGCCTTCTGCCTTTCTTCGGTAAACCCAGATGCGCTACTCCTCTTGTACAGACGCGATGAATCGCGTCTCTCTTAATTCTTAATTCCTAATTCCTAACTCAGCACTCATTATGACTCAAGAACAAAAAACCGCTATTGAAGGTATCTATGAAGTCTGTATCGGTATCCCAGAGCCAATTTCTGCAATTCAGTATTGGGAGCAATTTGGCTATCGCATTGGTGAAGTGGGTGAATTAACCGCAGATGTAGCCAATCAATTATATGGGGTGAATTCGTCTTTACGCTCAATCCGCCTTTATCACCAAAATGCAGATCATGGTTTAATTCGGCTGATGGTTTGGCAAAATCCCACTAATGAAGGTTTGGGAACAGCGTCAATGAAAATTAAGGGAAATCGCTGGGCAACAAGCTTAACGACAGATATTTTAAGTATTTTAAATCATATAGAAGATGCAAAGACCGCAGGTTTACCTATTAGGTACTCTAGCCCTTATTGGGAAGTCATCTACAACAAAGAGAGAAAAAGCCGTCCTTTTATTGAGCCAGCAGTTGGTGTGCGAGAAATGCTGCTACTGCAACCCTTAACTCGACAGGTTTTGTTTCAACGGTTTGGCTATACGCTACAGCATTACGGACAAGTTAACCAGAATGCGCCTCTCAAGACTAGTCAGTTTACCCATATAGGAATCATCGTTCAGGATGACAGCAAAGAAACCCTGAAGTTTTATGAAGAAGTTTTGGGTTTGCTGCGTGTGCGGGATGATGTCGAAACTAGCTATGAATCTTCCCCAGCAGGTAAAGATATTTTTGACCTTAATCCTGGTGAAAAGTTTATTGTTACTACCTTTGATGATCCTCGTTCTTCTAAGTTTGATTTGATGGCTACACGTAGTGGTAGGCTTTACATCGTTCGATTCCCAGAAGAAATTAATTTAGAATCGCGCTTTGAGTCCGCCCAACCAGGTAGTTTAGGTATGTCTTTATATACCTATCGGGTTAAGGGATTACAAGAATATTGCGATCGCATCAAAGCGAGTACTGCAAAAAAAGTTACAGAGATTACTACTAATGAATTTGGCGAGACAAGTTTCTCCTTCATTGCACCAGATGGCTACTTCTGGACTTTGCTAGAAGGTAACTAGTTATTATAACAAGTTAATCAAGGGAATAACTATGCCTAATATTTCATTCAGTTAAATTTCTTGATTTCCACCAATAGCGAGCTGCTTTTTGCTATTTTTCAACTGCTTCCAAAGTGCCTCAATTTGCTGGTAAGCTTCCTCCTGAGACAGTTTTCCCCCTGTTTCTAGGCAAGTGATGTAACTAATTTTTTGGGCAAATTCTTGGAGGTTGGCATTAAACACTAAGTTTTCTGGCTGGAATTTACCATAATACCGACTACGAGGGTAAACAAAGCTGTTTTTGTCTTGAGAGTTAGATTGTGTCATAAGTTTGCTCTTGGTATTTCTTAGTTTTTGTACTTCTTAGTTAAAGTTATAAATTATAATTTTCCTTACTGTTGTATATACATAGTAAGAAATTTAAACTTCTGAAGAAGTTAATATTTTGATTAAATCTTAGGATAAGGCAGAGGGAAAGGTAATCAATTGTGGAAAACACTGAAATTATAAAGGCAGAGGGTATTTTAAGTAAGTAGAATTCCCTTTTGCTTGCTGAATCTACCGAAATGAGAAAGCAATATGCCTTTTGCTTGCTAAATCTACCGAAATGAGAAAGCAATCAAGGGTTTTGAGAAAGCAATATGCCTTTTTGCTTGCTAAATCTACCGAAATGAGAAAGCAATCAAGGGTTTTGAGAAAGCAATATGCCTTTT
>NZ_JAWJTF010000020.1:64089-70541 GCF_048836525.1 Nostoc sp. CALU 546 | reverse complement strand
AGCAATATGCCTTTTTGCTTGCTGAATCTACCGAAATGAGAAAGCAATCAAGGGTTTTTGACTCACATCTTTAATCCAATACGTTTGGGTTAAGGGCTACTGGCAACAATTTTGGGTTTTCAAGACGCGATAAATCGCCGTTTCTACAAGACGCGATAAATTGCCGTCTCTACAAGTGTTTTGGTCTTATCTGAAATGTATTGATTTGCTTTATCGAGGATGTTGGAGGCAGATAGCGCAGCGTTAGCGAGTCCGCGAGCGTCGGGCAGTCAAGAGTAGAGGAAAACTGCCCGACGCTCCTTTCCTGAGCTACCGCTGCGCTATCTGTAACAGCCCGCGACCTAATGGAGCAAGGGTTAATGGCACTAAGAAAAGATACAGCCCTTGTTCTGACTGGTTCCCAGCCTGGAGGCTCGGAATCCATTCTGGGAGGCTCCGCCTCCAGTAGCTTGAATTGAGGCAGAGCCTCTTTTAAATACATTCCCAGCCTCCAGGCTGGGAACGAGACGACACAAGCTTTTGGGTTTTTCTTAGTGCCATTCGGTTAAAGACAAGAACTCCAAAAATTCTAGTTTTGTGGCTCTTTTTCAGGAGGGGTTTGAATCCTATAAGTGAAAAAAACCTTCTGCCTCCTGCCTCCTGCCTTCTGCCTCCTGCCTCCTGCCTCCTGCCTCCTGCCTCCTGCCTCCTTCAAACATCCTCTTAGGGTTGATAGCGGAGGCTAAAGTAAAAACCATCATCCTGAGCGTTATTACCGCGATCGCTCAGATCGATAAATGGAAATCCATAATCAAGCCGCAAAAACAGATTATCAATTCCCATTGCCTGATTCCATAATAATCCTAGGCCTGCACCCACCAAAAAAGTCTGATCGGGTAGCTGGTTGGGATTATTAGATTTATTCCAGACGGCTCCCATGTCCAGAAATGGCGCAAGTTGAATTGTGGATATTCCAGATTCGTTGCGCTGCACTGTGATCCGATCTTCGATCGCTACTCGAAATCCATTATCCCCAGAGCGGATATTTTGGCGATATCCCCTGACTGACTGTCCACCGCCAATAACGAATTGCTGTGAAGGTAAAAGGCTATCTGGTGTTAGCTGCAAGTCTGCTTGGATCAACAATAGATGATCGTTGCTGAGTTGCTGCACGCGCTGGACTTGTCCTAACCAACTGAAAAAGCGACCATCGGGGATGGGGTCATTGTTGATAGTTGCATCTAATATATCTATGCCAAAACTAAATTGCGATCGCAAAAACCAGGCTCCTTGAGGTTCGCGCCTGATATAATCTTGACCAAATTTAATTACACTGGTGCGGCTCACGCCATTGGCATCAGGCCCAATACCAAAGGGGGTTGCAAGATCATCAAAAAGGAAAGTTTGACCATCTTGATAGGTAAATCCTAAAGATAGGGCAAATTCTTCTCTGGGCGATCGCATCAATGGTTGGCGATAATTGATTTCATAAAGATCCTGGTTGGCTCGAATACCAAAGGCATCAAAGGGTGGCTCAGTGATTTCGTTGCGATTAAATGCGGCTCTAATCTGCACTTTGCCGTTCATGGCGTTAACGGGAACTTGATAGCTAAAATCAAAGGCATCGGAACCACCAGAGAGGGTGTGGTAATATGAGCCAGCTAACTCATCTCCCATACCGGTTAAATTGCGCGATCGCAATTCAATACCCAATCTTTCCGCCCCAATACTGGGAGGCGAATAATTATCTACACCCAAGCTACCAATTAAAGATTGTGCCTCTTCAACTCTGACAATGAGAATACTTTGACCAACCTTACCTGTTGGACGCAGACGTGCTTCCACATTTGTAAATAAGGGATCAAGTCGCAACAGTTTCAATTGTTCTTCGAGCTTACCAGTATTGAGAGGAGTACCAGCACCTAGTTGAATGCGACTCCGAATATAAGAAGGGTTTAATCGCCGCGTCCCTTCAATGTCAATCTCTGTCAAACGCCCTTCAATTACCCGAATTACTACAACACCATCGGCGGTACTAGATTGTTGAGTGTCTGGAACCGCTCTGGAATTTATATAGCCTTTATTTAAGTAAAGCTGGGTAATAGCATCTGCGGCTTGTCTGATTTCTTCTAAAGTCAAGTCCCGTTCTTCAAACGGTTGCACAACTGGATTAAAATCAGTTTCGTTAAATACTGTGCTATCTACAACCTGGATTTTGCGAACCCGAATGCGTTGTGGTGTTTCTGGTTGATTCGGGACACTTATTGGGGAAGGTTCTGTTTCTTGTACGATTTGTAACTCTGGCTGACTGCTATTTTGAGCCGAGTCTGGTGTAAAGTTATTTGCTGTAGCTCTAAGTCCATTTGCAGTGACAATCCAGACCGCAGGCAGAATTAGTAAGCCACACTGAAAACTGAAACTGTGCTTATTCCATGTAGTAGTTGCCAGACTCCGCCAAGTGTCTAACTGATGAGAGAAATAGACAATTCTTTGCTGAGTCATTGCTTTCGGCTTAACACTAGTTTCTGTTTCTTTGCTCATTTCTCCTCAATTGGATGCCTTGTTTAAAATAATTCGTAATTAAACTGGGTTTTATACCCAAAACTAAAGTTTTCATTCATACTTCTTCCCTCCTGCCTCCTGCTTCCTCTTATGAGTATTTCAATATCATATTTTTGACATTCAGATTTTAAAAGATTTGTAACTAAAACTATAAGTAATAACAATTTCTTCTAAGTGATAGTCCTTAGCATTATATTGTGGTGATAGGTAAAAAACTTGGGAATACTTCGATGTCACCACTGATATCCATTATCATCGTCAATTACAACCGGGAAGCTTACCTTGAAGAAGCGATCGCTAGCGTCTTAACGCAGACATGGCAAAACTTGGAGCTACTCATTTGGGATGATGGCTCTACAGATGGATCAGTGGCGATCGCTCACGCGTATGCTCAACAAGATGGACGAGTGCGGGTAATCCAAGCACACCATCAAGGAGTTGCTGCGGCTTGTAAGGTAGCAATCAGCCAAACTAGCGGCACTTACATCGGTATACTTGACAGTGATGATATCCTAGCCCCTACCGCCCTTACCCAAACTGCTAAAATCCTCAACAGCCATCCAGAAACGGGATTTGTTTACACCGACTACTTAAATATTGATCGAGATGGCAAAGTTTTTGGTTATGGCGATCGCTGTAGTATTGCCTACTCCCAAAAAGGTCTGTTAGTAAACTTCATGACGTTTCACTTCCGCCTGATGCGGCGGTCAGTTTACGACCGGGTGGGAGGTGTTAACAAATCGTTCCGCTGTGCTTATGATTATGACATTTGTCTGCGACTTTCAGAAATAGCTCAAGTCCGCCGCGTTCAAGAGCCACTTTACCTCTACCGAATTCATTCTCAAAGCATCTCTATTAGCAGAAGAACAGAACAAATACTCTGGTCTAAACGAGCGATCGCACAAGCACTTTGGCGGCGCGGATTAGCAGATAAATTACAAATCGATGTAGAATTACCCGCAGGTCGCTTCATATTACGGCGCAAAAAACCTCTACTCTCGACCATCGCCGCTTCCCTGTTAGCTATTGTGCCTCTGGTGAGTGCCCAAGCACAACAAATTATCCCTGCTGTCGATGGTACAAACACAATTGTTACACCTTATGGCAATCGACTTGATATTACCGGCGGTACAACTTCTCCTGATGGTGTTAACCTCTTCCACAGCTTTCAACAATTTGGAATTTCGCCAGAACAAATCGCCAACTTCCAAGCCAGTCCGGCGCTGCAAAATATTCTTGGTCGAATCACGGGCGGAAATGCCTCGGTTATCAATGGCTTAATTCAGGTAACAGGTGGCAATCCGAACCTCTTCTTAATGAATCCAGCCGGATTTATGTTTGGAGCAAACGCCAGTTTAAATGTGCCTAGTGCTTTCACGGTGACAACAGCCAACGGCATTGGCTTTGGCAGCAGTTGGTTCAACGCTATCGGTGTAAATGATTACACTACTTTAGTTGGAACCCCTAACGGATTTGCCTTTAGTATGAACCAACCGGGGGCGATCGCAAATTCTGGAAATTTGGCAGTAGGTATTGGCCAGAATTTGAATTTATTAGGCGGTACGGTGGTAAACACTGGGCAACTTTCAGCACCGGGAGGACAGATTTCTATCACATCCGTACCGGGACAAAATTGGGTGCGTCTCAGTCAACCAGGAAATCTGTTGAGTTTGGAAATTCAGCCCCTCGCCTCTAGTAGCAACCAACCCAATAACTGGACAATTCCCATCGCCTCAATACCAGAATTGCTCACAGTTGGGAACACTGGGTTAACTGCCAATCCCGATGGGACTGTACAACTAACAGGATCTAACGTCACGATTCCCACCGATCCAGGTACAACGATTGTTTCTGGCAGAGTAAATGTATCAAGTCAAACAGGCGGTACGGTAACGGCTTTGGGTCAGAAAGTCGCGGTGGTTAATGCCAATATAAACGCCTCTGGAACCAATGGCGGCGGTACTGTACTAATTGGCGGGGATTTCCAAGGAAAGGGGATTTTACCCAACGCAGATCAGACTTATATTGACTCCAACTCCGTCATTAATGCCGATAGCAATTTGAATGGAAATGGCGGACGGGTAATTGTTTGGGGCAACGACACAACCCAGTTTTTTGGTAACATTTCGGCTCGTGGAGGAGCAAATGCCGGAAATGGTGGTTTTGTAGAAGTATCAGGCAAAAATTTCTTAACCTTCAATGGTTTGGTAGATACTTCAGCAGCCAATGGCAGTTTTGGGACTTTATTACTAGACCCCAGCACATTAACTATTATCGATGGCGGAGCAGGGACTTTTGATGCCACCGCTGGTAACATTGCTTTTGGCGATGCAGATATTGGGGCTAATACAGTTTCATGGGGTGCGATCGCAGCTTCAGGTGCAAACATCAACTTACAAGCCACAGGCAATATTACCATCAATGACATCACCGGAGCTACACCCGGAGTCACTACCGCCGCAGGTATTGCTACATTAAACTTGGGAAATGGCGGTAGCTTCAGCCTCTCTTCACAAACTGGTTCTGTAAACTTTGTTGATCCTACCAACACGATCGCAACAACCGGAGGAGCAATAAATATTTCGGGAGCCAGCTTATTATTAGGAAATTTAGATACAAGTAATGGTGGTGGAACTATTGGCAACGTGAATTTATCTGCGATTAATGGCATCACAGTAGGTAACATTATTACCACTGGCGGGGGTTACTCTGCGGGTAATGTCAATTTGTCTGCGGGTGGTGACATTATCACAAACACCATTAATTCCTCTTCCACTGATGCAGCTGGCTCAGGTACGGCTGGCAGTGTCGTAGCAACAACTACAGGCGGCAGTATCACCACAGGAGCAATTAATTCGTCTTTAGTCAAAGAAGGAGGTGGCCAATTTACTGGCACGGCTGGTGCAGTCACCTTAACTGCCACAGATAATATCACTGTTAATGGAGGTATTAATACCTCAGCCAGCACCACCGGAGTGGATGGTGATACAAGTGCTACAGGCGGTGCAGTCAGCTTAAGCGCTACAAATAATATTACGGTGAATGACGCTATTAATGCTTCAGCGATCGCCACCGGATTTGATACAGAAGCAGCCACAGCTGGCAGCGTCACCCTACAGACTAACAGTACCGCTGGCAGCACAATTCGTTTTACGACCATCAACACACAGGCAACAACCCAGGCTGCTGGACCAGCCACTGGTGGCGATGTGCAAGTGCTGACAAATGGACTGGTTCAAGGAACAGGGACAATTTTTGAGGGAGAGAATAATACGGGTATCACCATCGCTACCGGCGGAATTTTGGATTTTGGAGAAGGAAGTTCTAGCATTACCGGAGGTACTGTCACAATTAGACATGATGGTGGCCCAGACAATGTTGCATTTACTGTACCTGATGGGCCGGGTATCAATGGCACGCGTGGAACAATTAATACTGGAAATGGTCAAAACATCAGTGGTTTTGTGAGCTTTCCAGTCTTGCCAACTGGCGGAGATGCCAGTGGCACCCCAGCCAGCATTACCATTACATCTGTCAATACCCCGCCCACACTGACAACAAACTCGCCCCTCTCATCCAATGCTGAAGCCAATCAAACCTTGAGCTTCACATTTACCGCCAGCACTAGCGATGTCAATCTAGATAATACCACCGTTGTCATTGATGCCATCCAGGCAGGAACCTTGAGACGGGGCGATACGGATTTAGCTGCGGGAGACACATTAACTATAGGTGAAACACTAAATTACACACCACCAACTGATACCACAGGGCTAATCAATGCATTCACACTTAGAGCGAGCGATGTTGTTTCATCCTCAGAACCTGTACAGGTAGCAATCAACGTGAATGTGCCTGAGATTCCTCCTGAGATTCCTCCTGAAATTCCTCCTGAGATTCCTCCTGAAATT